>NZ_CBAROL010000048.1:0-10633 GCF_964779595.1 Methyloglobulus sp. | reverse complement strand
GACCAAAACGGCGTAAGGGTTTGCAACCCAGCCCGTACCGCTGCCAACTGCCAAGCTGGCACTTTCTATGCCGTCACCGCAGGGGTAACCTGGAAGCCGATGAAATGGCTGAATATTCGTCCTAATGTGCGCTATGACTGGGTCGATACTAACGCCGCCACCGGTCAACTGCCCTTTGACGGCGGCAACCAAAAAGACCAGTTCTTGTTCTCTACGGATATGACAGTGGCGTTTTAAAAGCTTCGATACCTCTATCTCTTCCTCTGCACTCTAAATGCGCCTTCGGGCGCATTTTTTTGTTCACTCAAGATCTTGCATATAACAAACGACCGCACCAATACGACTCATAGACACAACAAAAGCACCATTTTGGTGCGATTCTTTCAAATTGCTGCTTAACATCTGCTTTAATCTCAAGGTTTCTTTGTTTATCTCAATTGGCATGATCTGTGCTTTAACTAATCCAAGCGAATCCCTTTTGTATGCAAAAGGTTTCTCCTAACCCATTAGGAAAGGTTCTCTTGGTTGTTAACTTGATGAAGGAGTAAATATGAAACTGATAACCGCAATTGTTAAGCCGTTTAAACTCGATGATGTGCGTGAGGCACTGTCAGAACTGGGTGTATCTGGTATAACAGTCACTGAAGTAAAGGGCTTTGGCCGTCAAAAGGGACATACCGAACTGTATCGCGGTGCCGAGTATGTGGTTGATTTTTTGCCCAAGGCGAAGGTTGAGGTCGCCGTCACGGAAGCTTTAGTCGATCAAGCTGTGATAGCGATCAGCAAGGTTGCCAATACCGGCAAAATTGGCGACGGCAAAATTTTTGTAACTAATTTAGAGCAGGTTATTCGGATTCGTACCGGAGAAACTGGCGAAGAAGCTCTGTAAGGGGGAATGAGATGAAAAAAAGAAATTCGGGTTTTTGGGGCATAATTGGGTTGTTATTGATGGGTTTGTCGTCTGTTGTTTCCGCTGAAGATGTGGTCGCAGCAGCGGTAGTAGTGCCAACCGTTAACAAAGGTGATACCGCATGGATGATCGTGGCGACTGTGCTAGTCATTTTGATGGTGATACCAGGCCTGGCATTATTCTACGGCGGCATGGTACGCGCCAAAAATATGCTGTCAGTCCTGATGCAAGTCTTCGTTATTTTCTCAATGATGGCAATTTTGTGGGCGATTTATGGTTACAGTGTTGCCTTTACTGAGGGTAATGCCTTCTTTGGCGGTTTTAGCAAGATGTTCCTGCTTGGCATCACGCCTGATTCGATGGCGGCGACGTTCAGTAAGGGTGCTTACGTCCCAGAATATATCTACGTGGCGTTCCAGTTGACGTTCGCGGCTATCACACCAGCCTTGATTGTCGGTGCATTTGCCGAACGGGTTAAGTTTTCGGCGGTGCTGTTGTTCATGTTCATCTGGTTTACGTTTTCTTACCTGCCGATGGCGCACATGGTTTGGTATTGGACAGGTCCTGATGCGTACACCGATGCTAAAGCCGCAGAAGCTGCGGGTGCAACAGCGGGCTTTTTGTTCCAAAAAGGCGCATTGGATTTTGCGGGTGGCACGGTCGTCCATATCAATGCCGGTATCGCAGGCTTGGTGGGCTGTTTGATGATAGGCAAACGCATCGGCTTCAAAAAAGAATCTTTAGCCCCACATAGCGTGACCATGACCATGATTGGCGCATCCTTATTGTGGGTAGGCTGGTTCGGATTTAACGTTGGATCTAACCTTGAAGCCAATGGGTTAGCGGCTTTGGTCTTTGTGAACACCTTACTTGCCAGCGCGGCAGCAACCTTATCTTGGATGGGCGCAGAATGGCTGATGCGAGGCAAGCCTAGCATGTTAGGCGGGGCTTCCGGCGCAATCGCTGGTCTGGTTGCCATTACGCCCGCATGTGGCTGGGCAGGACCGATGGGGGCTATTGGTCTGGGTTTAGTCGTTGGTGCAGTGTGCTTCTGGGCAGTTACCTACCTGAAAGCAAAATTGGGTTATGACGACTCCCTGGACGCTTTCGGCGTGCATGGCATAGGTGGAATTATCGGCGCTATTGGCACTGGCATTGTCGCCAGCCCAAGTTTGGGCGGCACAGGTGTTTGGGACTATGTGGCTAATGGTGTCGCTGAATTCAGTATGTCTACCCAAGTTACCAGCCAATTATGGGGTGTTGGGGTGTGTATCGTTTGGTCTGGCGTGGTTTCTTTCATCGCTTTTAAGATCGTGGATGTGCTGATAGGGCTGCGTGTTAGTGAAGAAGTCGAGCGTGAAGGCTTGGATATTTGCGAGCATGGGGAATCTGCTTATCACAATTAATTGAGATAAGTCAGATTCTGATTGTAGCACGTAGGGCGGGTCATGACCCGCCTTACAAGTTACCTACAGTACGGACGTTAAGTATCAAGCTTTATTTTACCGTTCGCATATTGGTGAATAAGTGAGCTAATAAGAGTTTGATACGGTAACCCTTGGCTAAGAGACTTGGCCTTTATACGTTCAATATCGCTTTCCAACAACCTTATGCTAATGGCTTTTTTCTTGCTCATTTGGCTACGGGCTATTTGGGTGTAACGGCTTTTTTCTTCCTCTACATTTTCAATACTTATCGCTCGACCGCTTTCAACGTATTCGATTATAGCTTTTTCTTCTACTGAAAGTTTAGCTGTCATGTTGGGTTCCTTCTAAGTAAAGCTTTTGGTATTTACGGCTAGGAATGATGTTTTTCAGGAAAACCATTTCTTCCTCTTCTACAAATGGCACGTAATAAACATAGCCCCGTATTTCAACGATAAATAACTTCTGCTTGGGATATTTCGCCGGATTATGGTGTGGCAAAATATCGAGCAGCCTTTCTTCGCTGATGGCGATAAACACATCCTCAAAACAAACCTCTCGATTGATTTTAAGTTGCTTGTTTTTGCCTTCATCCCATTCAAAGTGCATATTCAGCACGCTATTTTGTATATGCAGAGTATATCACAAATAGCCCACTTTTTTATCTACTGCCCATTACCACTCCACGCCGGATAATCAGCATACCCCTTCTCATCCCCACCATAAAAAGTCGCACTATCGGATGTATTTAACGGTAATTGATGAGCAAAGCGGTAAGGTAAATCAGGATTTGCGATAAACAATTTGCCGAAGGCGACCATATCGGCTCGGTCTTCTGCAATTGCGGTATTCGCCAACGCTAAGTCATAGCCGTTATTGACCATATAGTGTCCGTCAAAACATTGCCTTAATTCCACATAATCAAGTCGGCGCTCGCCGGTCATCATGTCGCCTTCCAAGATATGCAAATACGCCAATGGAAAGTCGGATAAGCGCTTGGCAACGGCATTGAAAGTTTGCTGTGGATTGCTGTCCCTCATATCGTTGAAGGAATTTTCCGGCGATAAGCGTACGCCGACACGATCTTTGCCCCAAACCGCCACAACCTGTTCCGTGACTTCGATTAACAAGCGCATTCGGTTATTAATGTCGCCGCCGTATTGGTCTTGCCGATAGTTGGTGCTGTCTCTGATGAATTGGTCGAGCAGGTAACCGTTTGCGGAATGAATTTCCACGCCGTCAAAACCTGCACGTTTGGCATTTTCCGCCGCGCTGACATAATTGGCAATAATGCCTGGGATTTCCTCGATTGCTAAGGCGCGGGGCGTTTCAAAATCTTGCAAACCTGTGTAGGTAAAAATCTGTCCGCTTGGTTTAAGAGCTGAGGGAGCAACGGGCTTGCCGCCATTGATTTGCAATGAAGTATGCGAAATCCTGCCCACATGCCAAAGTTGGCAAAAGATAAGGCCGCCTGCCTTGTGGACGGCTGCCGTCACTTTAAGCCAACCTTCGACCTGGGCATCGGAATGTATTCCAGGTGTCCCAGGATAACCCAAGCCCTGCGGTGATATTTGGGTGCCTTCGGAAATTATCAACCCCGCACTGGCACGTTGTTGGTAGTATTCAACATTCATGGCTTGCGGTACATTGCCTTCCGCCGCTCGGTTGCGCGTCAAGGGAGCCATGATGATTCGGTTGGCTAATTCGAGATCACCGAACTTGATAGGTGAAAATAGCTTACTTTCCTTTGGTGATGACATTACACACTCCGAAAATATTGGCGTACAAGATAACTATCTATGGAATAGCTGCCACCACCCATGATTAATAAGGCTGTGGTAGCAGACAATAAGGCTAAAGCATACTCAATACCGTGCGTATCCAGGAAAAAACCATGCCCTAAATGCACGATGACCAACGCAACCAGCAAGGTAATGGCACAACTTGCCGCAGCAAGACGGGTAAATAAGCCTAACATCAGCGCGACACCGCCGAAAAACTCTGCGCTGCCTGCCAATAACGCCATAAGTAAACCGGGATGAAGACCGAGTGTATCCATGAACTGCCCCGTTCCCTCAAGTCCATAACCATCAAACCAGCCAAATAGTTTTTGGCTGCCATGCGCTGTTAGGATGAATCCTATCGGAAGTCGTAAAGCCAAGGCTTCCATACCTGCCGCTGATAGGAGTATTTTGTTTAGACTGTTTTTCATGTTTACCTCGAATTTAATCTGAAATATAACGTGTTTAATGCTAAATAAATTAAGCAACTACACCGGAAATAGTACTGGATTTTATCAACATACAATAACTTTGTAGCACACTCAGTACATTATTTTGGGTATTTTGAAGCCGTTTGCTCGTTGTACGTTAATAAATTGTGTATGATTGGAGTCTACGGAAAATCTACCTTCAAGCTACAAATAATTGAGAGAACTCATGAAACTAATAACAGCGATTATTAAACCATTCAAGATGGACGATGTGCGGGAAGCCTTGTCTGAAATTGGCGTGGCAGGTGTGACCGCCACAGAAGTCAAGGGCTTCGGGCGACAAAAAGGCCATACTGAGTTGTACCGTGGGGCAGAGTATGTGGTTGATTTTCTGCCGAAGGTCAAGCTTGAAATTGCCGTAAGTGACGATGTGGTCGATAAGGCAGTCGAAACCATTGTTAATGCCGCCAATACCGGCAAGATCGGTGACGGTAAAATATTTGTGACCAATCTTGAACAGGTAGTGCGTATCAGGACGGGCGAAACGGGGGAAGATGCCATTTAGTTGGTGCTTGGACTACACGATGAATAATAAAAATAATTATAAAAAATATATCTTGAATAAAGGCTTATTTTACCCATTTTGGGGCTTGAGGTCGTGCAAAGGTCTCATAACGCTTGCCTTGCTTTTGGCTTCTGGGTCCGCTTCGGCCGCTGAACTGAATCAAGCAAATACCGCCTGGATACTGACATCAACAGCATTGGTGCTGTTCATGACCATTCCCGGCCTATCGTTGTTTTACGCGGGGCTGGTCAGGAGCAAAAACGTCCTGTCCGTATTAATGCAATGCTTCGCTATCACTTGCCTCATCTCCATCATTTGGCTGGCGGGGGCTTACAGCCTGATTTTCACCGATGGCGGCGATCTGCAAAAGTACTTGGGCGGCATGTCCAAAGCGTTTTTGCCGGATATAACTACCGCATCATTGACGGGCGACATTCCAGAAACGCTTTACTTCATGTTCCAAATGACCTTCGCCATCATAACGCCAGCTTTGATTGTTGGGGCATTTGCCGAACGCATGAAGTTTTCGGCGATGTTGTGGTTCAGTGCCTTGTGGTTGTGCCTGGTTTATGTGCCGATCTGTCATTGGGTTTGGGGCAGTGGTTGGTTAGCCGCTTTGGGTGTAATGGATTTTGCGGGCGGGATTGTCATCCATATCAATGCCGGCGTTGCCGCCTTAGTTTCTGCCTTGGTCATCGGCAAGCGTAAAGGCTTCCCGACCACCGCCATGCCGCCGCACAATATGACGATGGTGGTGACGGGCGCGGGGATGTTGTGGGTAGGCTGGTTCGGTTTCAATGCAGGCAGTGCCTTGACCTCGGATGGTCGTGCAGGCATGGCGATGTTGGTTACTCATATCGGTGCTGCGGCGGGATCATTGACCTGGATGACCATTGAATGGGTACGCTTTGGAAAACCCAGCGTCTTGGGTATAGTCACAGGCATGGTGGCTGGCTTGGGTACGATTACCCCGGCATCCGGTTTTGTCGGCCCTATGGGTGCTTTGGTGATTGGCATAACCGCCGGAATAGTCTGTTTTTGTGCCACCCAAGTTATCAAACGCAAGCTCATCATCGACGATTCACTGGACGTTTTCCCAGTACATGGCATCGGCGGAATCACCGGATCGTTGCTGACTGGCGTATTTGCGGAGGCTAGTTTGGGCGGTATTGGGCTTGCCCCAGGCGTTACCATTATCGACCAAGTCGGCGTTCAAGCCTTGGCGATCTTGGCGACTATCGCGTGGAGTGCATTGTTCAGTTACCTAATCCTTAAGGTTTTGGATAGGTGCATAGGCCTACGCGTCACTGCCGATGAAGAAGTTCAAGGGTTAGATCAGGTCTTACATGAAGAAACTGGTTACTTGGATATCTAAGACCAGCCAGCAGTTTCGGTCAACAATAAGCCTGGGATGGCGATCACTTCTTGATCGTCTCCCAGGGCTAATTGGCAGGGTACGTTCTAACTTATCCGAAATCAAGCCTTCAAACTGGTCTTGGAATGCCGCTAAAGAATCCTTAGATAAGCTGGTTCAGCTTATTTCTAGACCATTTCGCAAAGATAAGGCCACCGATAAACAGGGGCAATCAGTTAAAGTCCGTTCTGGCCTTATTGAAGACCTGAACCAGAAATACCTCAAGTTACCGGAACCCTACGCACGGTTCCTTAAGCCGCTCATCATCACCATCAGCTTGGTCGTAGCGTATGCCGTGTTGGGCTTTTATATAGTGCCAGCGGTTTTGAAATCAAAAATACCCAGCATCATTCAGGAAGAAACCGGCAGAAAAGCCTCGATTGCCAATATAGAATTCAATCCGTTCACCCTATTTGCCAGCATCCAAAGCTTCAAGATTCAGGAAAAAAATGGCAAGCCGTTTGTGGGGTTCGATACGTTTAATGTCAAGATAAACACGTTCCAGTCCATCAAACAACTGGCTTTGGTCATTGATGAAATCGCCCTGAATAAGCCGACGGTTTATCTTGCCAAGTTGAAAGACGGCAAGTTTAATTTTGACGACATGGCAAAACCTAAGAAAAAAGATGAGCCAAAAAAACCGGATGAGGGCGAGATGTTTCCGCTCAATATTGTCAAGTTGTCGATAAAAGACGGGAAACTAAACTGGGATGACAAGCATTTCGCCAGACCCGTATCAGAAGAAATAACCCCGATTAACCTCAATGTCAGCAACTTAAGCACAGAGGAAAAAACAAAAGCCAAACTGGAATTCAACCTGGCACTTAAATCCGGCGGAAAACTGGACTGGAAGGGAAATGTCGGCGTTAACCCGGTCTTTTCGGAAGGCGGAATAAAATTTGATAAGGTGCAGTTGGAAAAAGTGTTGGCTTTGGCCTTATCGGAAACTGCGGCATTTGATTTGAAGGGTAATGAGCAGTTCAATGTCGATTATAAAGTGGGTTTCGACAAAAAAAACCTGAAAATCACCATCAAGAAAAGCCGATTTGAACTGAAAGATTTTCAGTTTGCCGACAAAAGTGCCAGCAAAACTCTCCTCAAAACGCCAACTTTTATCGTTGAAATCGGTTGTGTTGCCACTCTTGCAGAAAACGCTATGGATGTGGTGGTCAATAAGGTCAAATTTGATAGCCGCAACCTACAATTTTCCAACCAAATGCACGGGCAGATGGCCGTTGTGGTGCCTGCGTTTGCCCATGAGACCGACATTAAAGTCACTAAGACGAAAGAAGGCTTAAAAATTGTCGCCAATAAGGCCAAATTGAACATCAAGAACTTTGGGTTAAACCAGGGCAAGGTCGAAGCCAAAATCCCAGATATTGCCCTGGAAGCCTCGTATCAACTGGGGATTGTCGGCAATACCCTGGATCTCACCGTGACGCAGGGCAAGTTTGACCTGCACGATTTGCAAGTGTCCGAAAAGGGCGAAGCCAAAACGCTCATCAAGATTCCAGCTTTCGGCTTGAATGGGATAGGCGTTAACCTCAAAAACCAGGAAATTGTGGTGGATTCGGTGACGGGTAAAGATGCCGAATTCGAGGCGTGGCTGGATAAAGATGGCGTTATCAATTACCAGACCTTATTTGCGCCTCCCAAAGCGGAAGAAGCAAACACGGATATTGCCACCGCCAAGACTGTTGACTTCACAGAAGATACCGGTACGCCAGCAGCACCTGTAAAACCAAAGAAAGACTGGCTTATCAAAGTCAACAATCTGGCCTTGGATAATTTCGGCCTGAATTTTGAAGATAAGTCCTTAAAAAAACCGGTACGCATGACGGCAAGTCCGATCAATCTCAAGTTGAGCAATTACGTCAACAAGCCTGATGCCAAATTGCCCTTCCAACTCGATATAGGCGTTAACAAAACCGGTTCCATCAAGCTGAAAGGCGATACGGTTATTTCGCCGCTTGTTGCAAAAATAGATGTCGATATTAAAAACATTGACCTGGAAACATTCCAGCCTTATGTCGATAAATTTGCGCGGCTTGATGTGTTGGACGGCAAATTCAACATCGACGGCAAATTGATTGTATTGCAACCGCCGGACAAACCGCTGGATGTTAAATTCAAGGGTAACACCGGCATCGCCGACTTGTTGACCCGCGACCAAATCCAGAGCAAGGATTTTATTAAATGGGATAACTTAACTTTCAAAGATTTAGATGTTGATTTGTTGGAAAACCGCTATAGTGCCGCGCTGTTATTGATCGAAAAACCTTATGCCAAAGTCACCATCAGAAAAGATAAAACCATCAACTTTTCTGACATCATGATTCCTGAAAAAGGTGCAGTAGATAAGGCGGCAAAACCCGCTAAACCTGTCAAAGTAGCGCATAGCAAAGCCACACAAAGCACTAAACCGATTTTCAAGTTGGATAAGGTCAAAATCGTCGATGGTTCGTCAGATTTTGCTGATCTGTCACTAATACTGCCGTTTGCCGCGCAAATCAAAAGTCTGGATGGCGGCGCACATGGCATTTCATCAGACCAAAAATCCACCATCAAGGTCGATCTAAAAGGTAACGCCTACGACCTTGCTCCCGTGGATATCAAGGGTGAAATCAGCCCTTACCAAGGCAACTTTGATGTTGACCTCAAATTTGATGGGATGCCCATGCCTTTGGTTACGCCTTATATGGTGCAGTTTGCTGGCTATAAAATCGAAAAAGGTAAGCTGACAATGGGCTTGCACTATCAGGTCGAAAAAGGCCAGTTGAAAGCCTCCAACAACATCCTTATCGACCAACTGGAATTGGGCGAACAAGTCGATAACCCGAACGCCGTGTCCTTACCGCTAGGTTTGGCGATTGCATTACTGAAAGATTCTGACGGCAAAATAAAGCTGGATGTGCCGCTAACAGGCAGCCTGGAAGACCCTCAATTCAGCATTGGCGGGATTATCTTCGATGCATTGGTTAATGTTTTGACCAAGATAGTCACGTCGCCGTTCAATGCGATTGCCTCTTTGGCGGGGAGTGACGAGGATTTGAGTGTCGTCAGTTTTGCGCCCGGCAAGGATGTATTGGACGCAAAGGAAACGGGCAAACTGGATGGCGTAGCAAAAGCATTGATAGAAAAACCCGTACTCAATATCGAAGTTAAAGGCGCGGCTTTTGAAGAACAAGACTGGCCGATCCTGCGCGAAGAAGCCTTATTGGATCAGCTCAAAAAAATCAAAGCCGCAGAACTCAGCGAGGAAGCAGGCAAGAAAGTCCGTGCTGAATATGTGGAATTGACCGAAGATGACTACAACGATTTGCTGGCCGATGCGTTCATCAAACAATTTCCAACCCTGGGCGAGAAAAACCTATTAGGTACGCCAAAATTGATTGGTTCCGATGGCGATTTTTATAAAGCCGCCAAACAAAAGATGTCGGAAATCATCAAACCCGATCCAAAGCGCCTCAAAGACCTTGCATCAGAACGCTCGCAAGCCATCGCAAAATATATCGTCCAGAAAGGTGGCGTACCTAATGAGCGCGTGTTTATCCTAGATTCTGCACTTGATCCCAAGCGAGAAGGTAAGGATATTGTTAGTGCCTTATCTTTGAAAACGAATTGAGCTTGAGATTTCTATTGAACCTACCTTGGATAGGAATCTAAATCGTCTAACTCGTCTGTCAAAATATAGCGTTCAAGGACGAATGCTGACTGATAGCCACCATTCATTCTGAACCTTACATTCTTACAATGATTTACCCGCGCTGAAAACGATCAAAGTTGGCTCAAGCTATCAAGTAGCGCACGGCTTTCCATCAGTCTATTCAATTTACCGGCTGCAACTATTTGCTCAGAAAACCCTGATTTACTAGCTGCAATAACTTGATCGCCTTCTTTCTCTCCAATTCTAAAATTGCGATTGTTATGTGCTACTTTTATAGGCTGATTGGCAGAAATCTGGCGAATTCAACTCTGAAGTGCAATTCTAGTATTCATGCGGCTTGTCGTTTGTCGACGCCAAAAAATACCGCATGGGGTGTTTTGTAGTTTAGCGTTTTTCGTGGTCTGTGATTAAGTTTTTGCATGACAGCCTCTACTTGACTCT
>NZ_CBAROL010000047.1:0-10906 GCF_964779595.1 Methyloglobulus sp. | reverse complement strand
GTAAATTGCGCTCAAGGTGATTTTACCTGTGCTTTGAAGGGGTCAACAGCACCATTCCTGCGGGCTTCTGATACCCGTGGTGGAATACCAAAACCCTTGTATGAGGCGCATGGCAATAAATATTTAGCAGCACCGGGCATTAATACCTTAGTTACAGGCGCACCAAACGGAAAAAACTGGTTTCAGATTCTGTACCAACCTGATCTGCTCACTGCGCCGACTGTAATTGGTTTTACTGATCAATTTCAATTGATGGGTCGGAAATATGATGGATCTGTGCCAAAACCAATTCCGCCGTCTAAGCCAAAACCACCTGTAACTAATCCTCCTGTGACTAATCCTCCTATAGTTAATCAGCCAGTAAATAATAATCCTGTGGTGGCAGGACCAATATCACGACTAGCGACAGTTACCAGTCCCAGTGTGAGCATTTCCGCAGTTGATCCCTTAGCATCGGAAGCATCTGGTGATGCAGGTAAATTTATGATTAACTTGAGTGCGCCGTCAGCCAAAAACATCAAGGTTAAATACAGCATCGGAGGTAATGCGAAAAAAGGTAAGGATTACCAGAAATTCGGTTCAAGCATGATAATCCCAGCCGGTAGCGTGTTTGGTACGATTGATGTGTGGCCCGTGGATGACAAAGTTAATGAGCGGACAGAAAAAGTCACTCTAAAGTTATCGAACAAAGGTATCAAAGGTTATTCCGTCCAAGGACAGGCAGTCGCTCACGTCAAGATTCTTGACAACGATTAACCGCATTGTTGTAAAAGCGTTTTTGTATACTATCAAGCGATAACCCTAGGGAATATCTAAAAACCCCCTCTCCCACAAGGGGAGAGGGAATAACATGGGATTCCGGCAAGCCCTGCCGGAATGACGAATTACATTACTTATTCATGCCAAATCGTTCCGTTACATCCATTCTGCCATGTAAAACACGGGCAACTTCAATGTCGGTTTTGCCTATGCGGTAAAAAATAACATGACAACCAACGCCAATACTACGCAATCCCTCGCTTACATCATCCCTGGATTTTCCAAGTTCGGGATTTATCACTAGCGTTTCAAGGCATTCTTTGATTTCTGAAACATAGTGTTGGGCTTGCTTGTCGCCCCAGTTCATAAAGGTGTAATCTTTAATCGCTGTTAAATCGTGCTGGGCTTCTTTGGATAACTTATACCCCTGCATCAAGCGTTATTCCTTGCTGAGTTCTTCAAAAAAGGAGCGTCCATCAACGCTTTCACTACGATCCAATTGATCTAAGCCTTTGCTGACCTCGCTTTTCAGTCTATCCAACTTTATTTGGTACATCCACGCTTCATGCGCTTCCATAAATCGCAAGGATTCCCGTATGACTTCACTCGCGTTGTTGTACATTCCGCTGGCGACTTTCGCCTTCACCATTTTTTCCAGTTGTTCTGTCAAAGAAACGTGCATTTTGACCTCCATAAAACTTTTTGTAAGCCAATAATACAAAGATTATCAAAGATTGGCTATTGTTTGTCTCGCAGCAATGAAATGTATGGCATTCTAACTCGTAATTAAAAACCTAACCGCATCCAACCTAAGCTGCGCCGCCTGAATATGTTCATGCGCCAACAGCGTCATATCTTTCAGATATTCGATTTCCTCGGGCTTGATAGATGGATTGACTTTCTTTAGCCGTACCAGACGCTTGATTTCAGCGGAAAGCGATTCCAGCATGGTTTTGGCGGCATCATCGACCAATGTTTGCATCTCGGTTTTGGCACTTTGCTCGGCGAGATTGAGCATTTTGGTGATATGTTCGCGCTGGCTATTGATGAACTCGACGATTTTTTGCTGATCAAATGACGTGCGGTTTACTACCAGACTGCGGTGTTCTATTGCTGGCGTTAAATCTTTCAAGTTTTGGTCGATGAGGATACGAATGGGTGTTGAAGGGAGAAATCGTCCTATTTGCAATTGCGCGGGTGCGCTGCATTCGACGATAAACAAGCATTCGAGCAAAAACTGCCCAGGTTTCAGGTCGTTGTTGCGTACCACGGTGATGGTGGCATTGCCGGTTTCACTGGACAGCACTAAGTCCATTGCCGCGCTTACCGTGGGGTGTTCCCAGGTGAAAAACTGCATGTCTTCCCGCGCTAGGGCGATTTGGCGGTTGGTGGTGACGGTGATGCCGTCTTCCTGCAAGCCAGGAAAACCGGATACGCGCATGTGGTCGCCAGGGGTGATGATGAAGCAGTCCGGCGAGTGGAATTCAGTTTCCACGCCGTAACATTCATACAATTCTTCCAGATAAGGCCAGAGTGTGCCTTGTTTTTCCAGGAGATTCATTTGGTCGATCAGGTCAATAGCGACTTCTTTGCGGCAGGAATTTAGTTCCAGCAGTAAATCTCGCCCATTTTGTAATTGTGTTTCGATTTCGGCATTCAGTTCTTGCGTGTCGGCGATCAAATCCGCAATTGTTTGGTGGCTGGGGTTGGCAAATACGGCCTGCAATTCGTCATGCAAGATTTCGGCAACCCGCGTTGCCGCCGAGTTATTGAGGTGGAAAGCATCCAATGCCTCGTCATACCATTGATACAGCACTTCTTCCTTGGAATTCTCAAGATAAGGGACGTGAATCTGGATGGTTTCCTTTTGACCGATGCGGTCTAGTCGCCCGATGCGTTGTTGCAATAGGTCGGGATTTTCCGGCAAATCAAACAGGATTAAATGATGGGCGAACTGGAAATTTCGGCCTTCGCTGCCGATTTCCGAGCAGATTAGCAAGCGTGCTGGGCTGTCTTGGTCGGCAAAATACGCGGCGGCACGATCACGTTCAATAATCGACATACCTTCATGAAACACGGCGGCGGCAATGCCAGCACGGTTTTTTAAGGTATTTTCCAAGCTAATTGCCGTTTGCGCGTATTTGGTAATCAACAAGGCTTTTTGCCCTGCCAGTTGCCGCACTTTGCTGACCAACCAAAGATAACGCGGGTCTTGCTCCCAATCGGCTGCATTTGCTTGACCACTCAAAGGATAAGCTTGACGTTTGCGTTCTGGGAATCCGCGTACGGTTTGGCGAGAATTTCGGAACAATATCCGACCTGTGCCGTGGTGATCAACTAGGATTTTTAATAAAGTATCTCTTGCAGCAGCAGACTCTTTGGAATCATTTAGGTTTTTTAGCAACGGCGCGACATTATCTTCTTTAAGCAACTCAGCCAATTGTGCTTGGACTTCGGCTGTTAACGGCTGATCGCTTAACAACAATTTCGCGGCATCGGCGATGGGTTCAAACTGTTTTTCTTCTTCTATAAAGGCAGAAAAACTGTAAAAACGGTCAGCATCCAACAAGCGTAAACGGGCAAAATGGCTTTCCTGACCTAATTGCTCCGGCGTTGCTGTTAATAAAATAAGGCTAGGCGAACGCAAACCTAATTGCTCAACAAACTGGTATTCAGGGCTGGCAGCTTGTTGATTCCATTCAAGATGATGGGCTTCATCAACGATGACCATATCCCAATCCGCTTCGATTGCTTGCCGTTGGCGGGACGGATGGGCAGAGAAAAACTCTTGGCTGCACAGGATACATTGCTCGTTAGCAAAGGGATTGACCCGCTGCGCGATGCTGTCTTCATCCACGTCAAAACCGTCTGAACCCGATTCTTCCAAACAACGGACTTCATCGAAAATGCTAAAGCGCAGGTTGAAACGCCGGAGCATTTCCACTAGCCATTGGTGCAGCAGGCTTTCCGGGACGATAATCAGGATGCGTTTGCTCAAGCCATTGATTAGCCGTTGGTGGATAATCAAGCCAGCTTCAATCGTCTTACCTAAACCGACTTCATCCGCCAGCATGATACGCGGCGCAGCACGGCTGGCGGCTTCGTGGGCAATGTAGAGCTGGTGTTGGATCAGCGATGTTCGACCGCCAATTAAGCCTTTTACGGGCGATTGTTGGTGTTGCTGTTGATATTGCCAAGTTTGGTAACGTAATAAAAACCAGCCGTTAGGGTCGATTTGTCCTGTAAATAGCCGATCTTGGGGTTTGTTGAACTGAATGTTGTGGTTGAGTTCGATTTCTTCCAGGTGGACTTCTTCGCCATATTCATCTTTGCCCACGTAAGTAATCAAACCATCTTGCTCAATCAGGCGAATAACTGTGATTTTTTCTTCATCAACCGATTCAATTACATCACCGACGGTAAATATGACGCGAGTTAAAGGCGCATTATCACTGGCGTACATGCGTTTTTCGTTACTTGCCAAAAACAGCACGGTAACGCGTTTGAATTCAACTTCAAGGATAAGGCCTAAGCCAAGTTCAGATTCATTGCTGCTGATCCAGCGTTGTCCGGGGATGAATGTGTGCATTTAGATCGGGTTGTTGGGCTTGATGTGCGGGAAAGTAGAGTTTGATTGGGATTTAGTTCTGTCGCTTACTTTTAACATTACTGGTAGGCAGGTAGTGTTTTCATCATTGGCATAGTTTGTGTGCATCTAATAAATTTGCCGCATTATACAGTAGCTGTGTTTGCTTAACTATTGGATTGATTTTAAGGCGATTTTGTAGAAGATAAAGCTGCATAGAAGAAGATGAAAAAAATTGTATCTTTCACACTTTGTTTTAAGTGAGCGTTAAGTGCGACCTGTATATGATTACAGTCAAATAATAGGTAACTGGATCATTGCCGACTTATTAAACCGCTGAATAATCAACAAACAGGACAGAAAGATGAAAAAATTAATTTTATTAGGTCAAATCACTGTGTTGGCAATGCTTTTTGCCAATGTTTCTTACGCATCAGGTGGTCATGATAGAGGGCATCACCGTGGACATGGGCATCATGGTGATGGCTATTATCCACCTCGTCAGTATTACGGCTCACCGCCACCACCGGTCTACCAGGATGGTCGCTCCCATCAAGGCTTGGCAGGTGGCGTGGTGGGTAGCGTGTTAGGGTATGAGCTGGGTAATGGTCATCCCTTAGCTACCGGGATTGGTGCAGCTGCGGGTTCATTCCTCGGTAATGGGATGTCTGGCAGGCGTTAAATTAGATTTATTTAGTTGTTTTGTTAAGCGACCATTCATGTTCAATCCGTAAAATGGTCACCAAGTTTTAAAGAACGCATTTATTTTTGACAACATTGATAATAACTAAATAGGAATAATGCCATGAAGAAATTACTTTATTTAAGTCAGTTAGCTATAGTTGCCGTATTGTTTTCTTCCGCTGCGTTTGCGGATGGACATGGCGGTTGGGGTGGACATGGTTACGGTGGTGGTCATCACGGTTGGGGTCATCATGATGGACATCACGGACATCATGGAGGACACCACGGTGGTTACGGTTACAGGCAACAAGTGAACAATTACTACCCGCAACCACAGCAGAACTATTACTACCAGCAGCCGCAACAGTATTACCAACAGCCGCAGCAGTACTATCCACCACAACCTCAGTACCAAGGTGGATACGATAACCGCTCACATCAAGGTTTGGCAGGTGGTGTGGTAGGGACAGTGTTTGGATATGAGCTGGGTAATGGACATCCGCTAGCAGCCGGTTTAGGTGCAGCAGCAGGCTCGTTTTTAGGAAATGGAATGGGTTGGCGCTACTAGGACGTATCAGGATAAGTCGCCAATATCCGCCAGGGAATAGGCTTTTTGAGGCCTGGTTTAGCTGTATAGCCCAGTTAAACCAGGCTTTGCTTTATCTGTAGCTTAAACAAAATCAAACTCAAGCAAAGTAGATGATAGTCTACACCCTCAAATAATCTCCCGTTAAACCGTTTTTTCGTAAAAAATAGATTAGACTTACAGTCTGAATTTTCAGCACACAGTAGGTTTAATTTCATAATGTCTGTCAGCAAATACGTTGCTCTTGTTGGTATATTCCTAGTTTTGACAGCTTGTGCTAGGACGTATCAAGCGCGGCACGTCGAGACCACGGATTTCCTTGATGATTACTCCCTACTAAAAGAAGGGCAAGACGACGATGCCTTGCTAACGTATTGGAAAAAAGGCATTAATTGGGCAGCGTATAAAAAAATCATCTTAGAACCCGTCATTATTAAGAAAATTCCCGATTCCGAGCTGAATGAGATGACCCACGAGGATGGTTTCCGACTGAAAGAATTGCTGGAATACCGGATACAGGAAGCCCTTAAAAATGGTTTCAAGCTGGTCAACAAGCCAGGTAAAGATACCTTGATAGTGCAATTTGCCATCACTGATGTGGCGACATCGACCGTTTTATTCGATATGTTTTCGTCGGTTTATCCTTCCGCTCGTGCCTTATCTGGCTTAAAGAGATTGGTGACGGGGACGGAATCCTTTGTCGGCAAAGCCAGTATTGAAGGCAAAATAATCGATTCAACCACGGGCGATTTACTGATGGCATCCGCCGATGCCCGTGCTGGCGGTAAGACGCTCACCGGTTCTACCAATGAATGGGATGATATTGAGGAAGCTTATAAATATTGGGCAATACAGTTAAGTTATCAATTATGTCTTCGGCAACTGCGGGTTGATTGCCAGAAGCCGGAATCGGAATGAGTCCATACTTTTCTGCTACTATCACTAAACACCCTGTGTGTATGTAGGTTTTCAGATAGTCGAAAAACAGCTAAATCATGATACTAATGATAGAATCCGCTCTTTTCTGATGGTCGGATAGCCCATCTTTATCCCAATCCCTGATCCAAGCATGAATAACAATTTATCCGGCAAAGCCAACTGGTATTTACCACTTCTGTCCGGCGTTTTCATCGGCACCAGTTATATCCCGTTTCCGCCTTGGGCATCTTTATTTGGCTTTGTGCCGTTGTGGTTGTTTTGGAATCAGCAAACAAGGCTAAAAAATGTCTTCCTAGGCGGAGTTATCACTGCCTTCGTGTTCACGATGATTGGCTTTAATTGGGTCACTTATACACTGCATGAATTCGCCCATCTGCCTTGGTTTTTTGCAGGTATCGGCATGATTGTGTACGGCTTGATCGGGCATTTATACGTTGCTGTTGCAGGTGTGCTGTGGTTCTGTGGGCGTAAGCGATTTCATTGGGATGAACGCTTATCCTTATGGCTGATGGCACTGATTACGATACTTTGCGACGCGTATTCACTGACCGTATTCGACTGGAATTTCGGTTATACCTGGTACGGCGCGAATATTCCCGTTTACCAGTGGGCGGAATTCATTGGTTTTAGCGGTCTTAGTGCGGCGACCTTATTGTGCAATCTGCCGCTTTATCTGGCGTGGCAAAAGCGCAAGGAAAAATCTGGCAAAATCATTTTTGCAGCCGTTCTGGCAGGTTTTATCCTGCTTAATATCGGTGGTTTAGGGCTGAAAGCAAGATTGCCAGAACCAGATGCCAAACTGAATACCTTGTTTATTCAAGCCAGCACCCCGAATTCCGAGAAAATGGCCGCTGAATTAGGGGAGGGCTATACGCAGGAAATCATCCGGCGGATTAAGGCGTTGACTGACGAAGCCATTAATCAGCATATAGGCAGCAAGATCGACTTCGCCATGTGGCCTGAAACGGCATTTCCGTCCCTGTTGGGTGCGGAATTCAGCCATAAGGAAGATCCCGTCCTGCTTTCCCAATTCCTGCGTGATCGGCAATTGCCCTTGGTGACGGGCGCATTCGGGGTTGACCAAAAATCGCGTTTGATTACCAATTCCTTATTTTTGCTGGATAATCAAGGTGATATTGTCGAGCCGCATTACAGCAAGACCATCTTATTGGCATTTGGTGAATACATTCCGTTTTCCGATACGTTTCCGGTCATCAAAAAATTTCTTCCCCAGATCGGGCAATATGCCAGAGGGCCTGGGCCGACCATCTTGTTCAACTGGAACGGTTTCAAGATGGGGCCGCAAATCTGTTATGAAAGCCTGTTCCCCAAGTTTTCGCGGGATTTAGCTAATCTCGGCGCACAGTTTATTGTGAATGCGACCAATGATTCCTGGTACGGCACTTGGCAAGAACCTTATCAACACATGTACATGACCCTAGCACGGGGCGTGGAATTCCGCAGGCCAGTGTTGCGCGTCACCAATACGGGTATTTCAACAGTGTCGTTGGCATCCGGCGAGGTGCTTGAGCAATCTCCGATGCTGCAACCCTGGGCTGGCTTATATGAAGTGCCGTACTTAAAAAATCCACCCGCAACGTTTTATCAGAACTGGTTCTGGCTAGTACCCAGTTTACTCTGGGGCAGCTTAGGCTTACTATTAGTTATTGGTTTTTACAGAAAACCAGCGTTTATCCAAACTGACCGGAGTTGATTCGATGAAAACTGATGACATTGTGGAACAAAAATATCTGGGCATCTCCAACCCATCCGGTGCAGTCGCGCTCAATGACAACTTGTTCATCGTTGCCGATGATGAAGATAATCTGTTGCGTATCTATGACCGGCATGTCCTCGATAAGCCGCTGCAAACGGTCAAATTGAGCGCGATATTTAAAGGTATAGTTGCTGATGGCGAAGATTTGGAAATCGACCTGGAAAGTGCGGCAGAAATCGCCGGGACTTATTTCTGGATTGGTTCGCATTCGACCAGTCGAACAGGTGAATACAGAGAATCCCGTCATCGTTTGTTAGCCGTCAGTATCAAATTAGCAGCGAATAATAAATTCGCCATTACACCCGCAGGCGACATCTACACGACATTGATAGCGGATTTACAGGATGATGACCGTTTTAACCACTATCATTTAGGTAAGGCGAAAAAAAACCAGGCTAAAGCCATTAGCGGTCTGAGTATTGAGGGGCTTGCTTCCACGCCGGATAATGGTCTGCTGATTGGGTTCAGGAATCCGTTAAGCGGCGGCGACATCAAGAACGGCAGGTTGGAAAATGGCAAAGCCTTAATCGTAAAATTAAAGAATCCTTATGAAGTCATTCACGGCCTGCAAGCCAAGTTTGCCGACCCCATCGAGCTAGATTTGGATGGTTTTGGTATTCGGGAAATCACCCGCCATAAAAACCATAAATACCTTGTCGTAGCTGGGCCGTATCATGAAAACATTCCCACCAAAGACCATAAAAAAGAAGAAGGCAAGTTGTATAAGTGGTCAAGTAAATCTGGAAAACTCAACAAATTGAAAAGGTTAGAGTTAGAAGGCTTTAACATTGAAGCCGCGCTTTTTTATCCAGGTAACGACAACTGTGTACAGTTATTGAGTGATGATGGCACATTGGTAGGTGCAAACGGGTTTCGTAGCATGACGTTGACCTTATAGTGCCGACAACGGTTTTAGGCTGGATTTATCAATCCAGCCTAAAACACTAATAGGTAGTGCTATTACAATAATCAGAAATTTCATGGTTAAGGCTTCGCCATTGACCATTCTCCCACAGTGAAATTAATTTTTTCAGGATAATCATCTTAAGATTTGGGCTTAAAAGCTCAAACAAACACTTGATTAAAAACCACACAAGGACTCCAAATGTCACAAGTTAGAAAAGTCATTGCCTCTACTATGATAGGTAATGGCTTGGAATGGTACGACTACGCGTTGTACGGCACGTTTACCGCGCTTATCAGCAAGCATTTTTTCCCTCCTGGCGATGATGCTGTTGCGCTGATTGCAACGTTTGGTATTTTTGCCGTAGGGTTTCTCATGAGGCCTTTGGGAGCTATGTTTTTTGGTTATATTGGTGATAAGTACGGGCGTAAAAATGCACTCGCACTTTCGATTTTGCTTATGGCTTTTCCCACGGCATGTATAGGGTTGCTACCGACTTACCAAGAGATAGGTCTATGGGCACCCGTATTGTTAACGCTGATTCGCTTGGTACAAGGCGTTGCTATCGGGGGGGAGTTTGGCGGTTCTATCGTGTACTTAGTGGAACATGCTTCCACAAAAAATAAAAACCAAATGGGTAACTTCTCCATACTCAGCATGTTGATCGGGTTGTTTAGCGGTGCGATGATTGCCGCTGCGTTGGCGCATCTTATGCCTGCGGAAGCTTTTGATAGCTACGGCTGGCGTATCCCGTTCATCCTGGGCTTTTTTATCGGTATAGTTGGCTTATATATCCGCACCAAACTGGATGAAAGCCCGGTCTTTATGGAAGCAAAAGAAGCCGGACATACCTCTGATGCGCCCATTAAAGAAGCGTTGCAGCAAAGCTACAAAGAAATTTTATTGGGCATAGGTGTTTACTTGGCCGTGACCATACCGTTTTATATCCAAACGGTTTTTATGCCGAGCTTTTTGGTTAAGTTCCTGAAGTTTTCCACTTCAGATTCCTTGCTGATTTTTTCCCTTAGTTTGTTGACCATGATGGTTGTCGCACCCATTTCAGCCTGGCTTAGTGATAACAAAGATCGGGAAATCGTGTTAAAAATTGTATTAATTTCGTATATCGCTTTCGCCATACCTTATATCTACTTGTTGGAGCAGAATACCTTTGCATCTGTGCTGACGGCGCAACTCCTGTTTGCGGTCATCTTAGGCTCTTACATTGCGCCCATCCCTACTTTGGTGGTCGAGCTATTCCCAACCAAAACGCGCTACACGGGCATGTCTCTCGCTTGTAATCTGGCGGCGGCGATATTCGGCGGCACCGCACCCATACTGGTCACTAAAATGATTACGATGACAGGCTCATATTCACCGATTGCCTTTTACATCATGGCGGCGGCGTTTGCCTCATTCCTTTGTATTGCTTCGGTAAGAGTGCGTAAGCATCGGGATTTGCTGCATTTGGTGTGATTGGGGAATTGTTTTTATGCGAACAAGTTATATTTTTGTCGAATATAGCTTGAGACCTTTGCACAAACAGCAGAAACTCCGGCTGACTGGTCAAAAGCCGATTTTTTTGAATTGGCATTCACCTTAATGGGCGGTATTCGGCTGAAATACGCATTTATCTCGCCATTTTTCATAAACCCTTGGCTATTTTTCGCGGTT
>NZ_CBAROL010000046.1:0-13048 GCF_964779595.1 Methyloglobulus sp. | reverse complement strand
GTCCAATTCCTCCAAGGCTTCGTGGTGTTTGACAAGGGCATCGCTTAAACTGGTTTGGGCTAGGTTCTTCCAGGACATAGGCTATTGCTCGAACTTGAATAAAGGCTTATTTTACCCATTTTGGGGCTTGAGGTCGTGCAAAGGTCTCTTACTAGGCATATAATTTTCAGCCTTACCATTTCACCACCAATCACCCATGTCAAGGGTATGCCATTTTCATCAAGCAACTGTACAGATGTTACTTGACCGCCACCTTTTCCAAAACTCATTGAATCTGGTACAAAGCTAAAAAGCTCTATGTCATTACGGTATTTTGTAGTATTTATAAAATCTAGGCGCATATCCCTTGGCTGATCTGTGAACATCACATTATCAGTATGGTTTTTGATAGGAGCTACACTACTTTCCCCCTGTTTGGATTCGTACATTTCGGCAAGGTACATCTGTGCCACATATTTAGGATCACCTTGATATTTCGAAATACCTTTGCTTAACCAGATCGCACGTTGACAAAAATTGATGACAGCCCCCGTATCATGGCTAACAAATAGCACAGTCCCTTTTTCCATAAACTTACGCAGAAATCGCATACACTTTTGGGTGAAAAAGGCATCACCCACTGACAGTGCTTCATCAATCACCAAAATATCCGCATCCACATGGGCAATCACGGCAAAGGCGACGCGTACCACCATGCCACTGGAATAGGTTTTGACGGGTTGTTCGATAAAATCACCAATGTCAGCAAAGGCAACTATGTCATCAAAACGTGCGTCGATTTCGCCTTTGCTCAAGCCTAGCACTGAAGCATTCATATAGATATTCTCACGCCCGGTAAATTCCGAATTGAAACCGGAGCCCAGTTCCAGCAAGGCCGCGATCCGACCATTGGTTTGAACGCTGCCACTGGTCGGGTTAAGTGTGCCGCAGATCATTTGTAATAAAGTGGATTTACCGCTGCCATTGCGGCCGATGATACCAACAGTTTCACCTTTTTTGACTTCAAAAGAAACATCTTTGAGCGCCCAAAACCCGCGAAAATATTGCTTAGGCTTTCTCCCTAACAAGCGTTGCAGTCGGGGCAAAAGGAATTGCCTGAGCCTGTCACTGGGCTTGTCGTAGATTTGGTAGCATTTGCTGAGGTTTTCTACTTTGATGGCGATGTCTGCTGTGTTCACTTGATCGCCCCGCTTTCATCCGCTTGATTTGTTTTTACAATCGACATGAATTCCGTAGAAAAATCGTCTTGCTTCGGTTTAATGCCGAGTGTCTCCTGACAATAGTTGAGGAAGCGGGCAGCGCTAATGTAAAGCAGGGGGGTTAAGGCCTGTAGAGAATTAAAATGGTCTGCAATTTCTGTGTATTCGGTTTCGTAGTCATGGGCGGCAAGATTGCGAGCCGTTCGGCATAGCTGCCAAGACGCAACCGATTCGAGTACGCCTGTTTTTTCGTAAAAGCTGAGTACTTTAAGAAAGCTGTCCGTGGGTTCGCCTGCAAGAATGCAGGCATGTCGCATGGCTGCGCCGAGTGTGTCTTGCAGTTTGGCGAATCTCTCGTTGATTGCTGCCATTGCTTCGAATAACGCCACGTCCTTCTTCTGCGTCTCTAGCCGTTCTTTTGTCAATGGCCATGTCAGTTTTCGGCTAGAAGCATCAAGGAAGTAAACGCAACGCTGGATCGCTTCTAAAAGTTCTGCAAGATGCAGTTTTTCTGAGTTGAGGATGGATTGGTCCATTCACATTTCCAATTGGGCAGAACGAAATCGGGCGATGTTTTGAAAGGGTGTCGCCACCGCGCCACGGGATTTCGAAACGATGTCAACGGGTAAGCCAAGTTGTGATTCCAATTCCATTTTGATTTGCGCACGCTGTATTAGCGATAGCGGAGTATCGGTTTCGATGAGCAAGTCTATATCCCCGCCTTTTGCTTGGTCGTTTAGCCTAGAGCCAAATAAATGCACCACCGCTCCTGTTCCGACCAAACGGGAAACTGTTTGGGTGATTGTGTGTGTTTGCTGTGTTGTCAGGCGCATTTGGTTACTCCAAAACAGGATATGGCGGAAACCACAACTCTGTCGGCATCCTCAATCGCAGATGCAATAATCAGCTTTAATGCCTCACGGCCAAGTAATATCCAAGTAATCCAGATATGCGTGCCTAACAAAATCATGCTAACTCGTTCCAATCTTCAACAGGCGCAGTGGGCGAAATAATATCACCCAACATTTTTCCTTGTCCGGCAATACTCGGGGATGGCTGGCGTTTTGCTTTCAGAACAGGGGCTTCTTCAGCCGACAATAAAGTGACAATGACATGTGCCTTTTCTACGGATAGCTCACCGTTCAACCAGGTCAATCGACCATGATCGTATATAGCTTGGTAACTTTTCAGCATTTCAATCTCCGTGTCGTGATTGTTGATTGTACACAGCGCACGGTGTTTGTCTTTATAATTTCAAACATTTGCAACGGTAGCGAGCATATACAAGCCCTTTTCGGTGAAGGCGTTAGGTGTGACTCTCGTCTTGGCAAATTTTGTGGTCGAAATTTTCGACCGCAAATCAGAAAACTCCGCCTCGCTGAGTCCAAACATGTAATCCTGCGGGAATTTATCTGGATTGTTTTTTACTGCCTCGTTAATTCGTTTGGTTTCAACTCCATAGATTTGGGCGGCATCGCTATCAAGCAGGACATTTTGCCTCCTAATCTCGATGATCAGCTTTTTCAGATTTTCAATTTTTACGATGTCGCTCATCTCGATACCCCCAATTTTGTCATGTTAATTCACCAAGCAGAATTGGTAACCTTGATGATAATTTCGTTAGAGGATATCTGCAAACCCCTTTCTGGTTTTTTGAAACCAGGCGTAGCCTAGCCAAGCGATTACTGTGGCTGCAAGGGTGTAAATACCTAGGCCGATCCAATTCGGCGTATGCCCCCAAATCAGTACTTCTCGCGCTTGTTCAATGATAAAGGTAAGCGGATTAGCCATGATGAACGGACGAACTTTTTCTGGCACTGCGGCTATCGGATAAAAGACTGGGGAAAGGAACATTAGAACGGAGGTAAACAGGACGATGGTCTGCCCCACGTCGCGTATAAATACGCCTAGGGATGCCAGTATCCAAGTCAAACCTAGCGTGAGAATAACGAGCGGCAGCAATACCAAGGGGATGAACGCTGCCGTCCAGTGCAAATAGCCATTAAAGAGTGCAAAAGCGGACAGCAATACACTGAGACTGATAAAGCTATGGAAAAGTGCGGCACCCATGGCAATTACAGGCAGTATTTCAATCGGGAATACCACTTTTTTAACGTAATTGACGTTGGAAAGAATTAATCGCGGCGCACGGTTGACCGCCTCGCTAAACAAACTCAGTACAATCATGCCAACAAACAGCACCAAGGCGAATTGCGTTTTGCTATCTTCAATACCAACGCCAGCCCAACGTGCTTTAAATATTTCTGAAAAAACAAAGGTGTAGACCACCAGCATAAATATTGGGTTGAAGAACGACCATGCCAAGCCCATAGCAGAACCCTTATAACGGCCAACAACTTCACGCTTAATCATTTGAGCGATAAGTTGGCGGTTACGCCACAGGCTTTTCCCTAATGCCAAAAGGGATGTCGGTTGGGCAGCGTGGGGATTTACCGCTATTGAGAAATCAGTCATGCAAAGTTTTAAACGTTACCAGACGTTTGGCTTCAATTTTTGTCGATTGATTAATTAATTCGCTTTGAGAACAAAGACTTTGATTAAAAACTGTTTACTTGATTGCATTTGTTTAGTGTTGTTTTCTATTGAAATCACCATTATTGTACATTGGCGATGCTTAAAAGCTGATTACCATTATAAACCAAACGATGGCAATGTGGTTTAGTGACGGATGAAGATTGATTTTTTAGCAAAAGCAGATCTAAATCCCTCTTTTCCTCTGCTATTTTACTATAGGACTCTCTGATTAAGTCCTTCGACAAGCTCAGGACGAGCGGTAAGATGTTGATTACGTTCGTGGTGAGTTAGTCGAACCATGAAAGGAATCACAAGTTCAGAGATTCCTATAGTTATTTATGGCCCACTAAAATTATCTCCAATAAAGTCCAACTCATTCTCCGTTAAAAAGGCGTTCATCGGCAAGCTTATGACTTCGTTAGCGGCTTTTTCGGCAATCGGAAAATCACCCTCATTGTAGTTCAAATAGCCAAAGCATTCTTGTAAGTGCAATGGTTTTGGATAATGGATGGCAGTTGGGATTCCTGCTTTTTGCAGCTTTTCTTGTAGCAAGCCTCTGTGCTGGGTACTAAGTGTGTATTGAGCCCAAACGCTGGTTCGATCTGGCTTTACTTTGGGTAATGCTACTTCTGGTGTATTTGGCAGTTTGTCGCTGTAAGATTGTGCGATTTGCTGCCGCATTTTGATTTCTTGTCGGTAATGCGGCAGTTTTGCTAACAAAACAGCGGCTTGCAGGGTATCTAAACGTCCACCCATACCGATGTATTTATGGTGGTAACGCTGTCCTTGCCCATGCACGCGTAGCATACGCATTTTTTCAGCCAGTTCGTCATCATTGGTGAATACTGCGCCGCCATCTCCGTAACAGCCTAAGGGCTTGGCTGGAAAAAAACTGGTGCAGCTAATATCACCCAATGCGCTGTCGGCTTTGCCTTTGTAAGTCGCGCCAAAGCTTTGTGCGCCGTCGATGATAACTTTGAGATTGTGTTTGTTGGCAATAAGCTGGATTTCATCTAAATCAGGTGGTTGCCCATACAGCGAAACAGGCATGATGGCCTTAGTTTTTGGTGTGATTGCCGCTTCGATTTTGCTGGGGTCTATGTTGTAAGTATCTGCCTGAATATCCACAAACACGGGCGTGGCCTTCACTAAGGCGATGGTTTCCGCCGTGGCAATGAAGGTGAATGGCGTGGTGATAATTTCATCGTCGGGTTGAATGTCCAGTGCCATCATGGCAAGCAGCAGCGCATCGGTGCCACTGGAGCAAACGATGGCATGTTTGGCTTCGGTAAATGCCTCAAGTTCTCGCTCCAGCAAATCACATTCTTCACCCAGGATGTAGTTTGATTTGTTTAATACCGCGTGAATTGCGGTATCAATCTCGACCTTATAAAGCTGATATTGGTGTTGAAGATTGGCGAAGTCTATTTTCATTTAAGAATAATTCGTATGAGCTTGTTGGTAATTATTTGATTTATCAACATTTCCGAAGGTAGCACACGGAAACTTAAGGATTAAATGTTCCTAACCTTTGGATATTTCTAATAAATATTCACCATAAGCAGTTTTAGCGAGGGCTTGGGCGCGTTTGATTAATTCCGCATGGCTTAACCAACCTTGGTTATAGGCAATTTCTTCAAGACAGGCAATTTTAAAACCTTGCCTATGTTCAACAGTTTGCACAAATTGCCCTGCTTCTATGAGGCTATCGTGTGTGCCAGTATCCAGCCAGGCAAAGCCACGACCAAGAATTTCGACATTCAATTGTTGTTGTTGCAAGTACATATCGTTGACTGCGGTTATTTCCAACTCACCACGGTGAGAGGGTTTTATTTTCTTTGCTATATCAACGACTTGATTATCATAAAAGTACAACCCAGTAACCGCATAGTTTGATTTTGGTTGCGCGGGTTTTTCTTCGATGGAAATCGCCTTGTTGTTTTCGTCAAACTCAACCACACCAAAGCGTTCGGCATCTTTGACCTTGTAGCCAAATACGGTCGCACCAGTAGTTCGGCTCTTCGCATGTTTTAAATTATCAGAAAAATGCTGTCCAAAGAAGATGTTATCGCCCAACACTAAGCAACAATTGTTATCGCCGATAAACTGCTCGCCAATCAAGAACGCTTGGGCAAGACCTTCCGGCTTGGGTTGCACGGCGTATTCGATTTTAATACCATAATCCGAGCCATCGCCCAGCAGATTTTTGAAACTGAGTTGGTCTTCGGGCGTAGTGATAATCAAAGTTTCCCGTATACCTGCCAACATTAGTACAGATAATGGGTAATAAATCATTGGCTTATCGTAAACTGGAAGTAATTGTTTCGATACTGCTTTAGTGATGGGGTGTAGCCTTGTACCTGCACCGCCAGCGAGGATTATGCCTTTCCAGTTCATTTTTAGTCTCCTAGTCCAAGCCGTTCGCGGCGGTAACTGCCATCCTGAACGTGACGGCACCAATCCATATTATCGAGGTACCATTGCACCGTTTTCTTCAAACCCGTCTCAAAAGTTTCCTTAGGGATCCAGCCGAGTTCGTCGGCAATTTTTCCGGCATCAATCGCATAACGTAGGTCGTGACCTGGGCGATCTTTCACAAAGGTAATCAAGTCCTGATAATTGGCTAAACCGTTGGGTTTCTGAGGATGTAATTCTTCGAGAATGTTGCAGATAGTCCTGACCACGGCGATATTTTCTTTCTCATTATGTCCACCGATATTGTAAGTTTCGCCTATCTTACCCGTTTCCACGACGGTAAGCAGTGCCCTGGCGTGATCGTCTACAAACAACCAGTCACGGATTTGCTTGCCATCGCCGTAAACCGGTAAAGGTTTGCCATCAAGCGCGTTGAGGATGACCAGCGGAATGAGCTTCTCAGGAAAATGATAAGGTCCGTAATTGTTGGAACAGTTAGTGACCACAACCGGAAACTTATAAGTCCTGTGCCAGGCGCGTACGATGTGATCGGAACTGGCTTTGGATGCCGAATACGGTGAGCTTGGCGAATACGGCGTAGTTTCGGTAAACAAAGAATCATCGTTCGGCAGGTCACCATAAACTTCATCGGTGGAGATATGATGGAAGCGAAAATTAGTTTTTTTATCGTCCGCCAGCGTTTGCCAATAATTTCGCGCCGCTTCGACTAATATATAAGTGCCGACGATGTTGGTTTCGATAAATGCCGCAGGGCCGTCAATGGAGCGGTCAACATGGGATTCCGCAGCCAAGTGCATGATGGCATCGGGCTGGTGCTGTTGCAGTATGGAATTGACTGCCACCGCATCGCAAATATCGGCTTGTACAAACTGATAACGCGGATCGGTTTCGACCGACTTGAGTGATTCTAAATTACCCGCATAAGTCAGCTTATCGAGATTGACGACGCTATGTTCGGTATTGCCTATGACATGACGAATAAGCGCAGAGCCGATAAATCCGGCACCGCCGGTGATTAATATTTTCATGTTTTGATTTGTCTCGCTGACTGATAGAACTGACGGCAACCAACTACTTGGATCTAAATAACAGCAATAGAAATACGCCGCTAGTCTAATTCTTGCATACAAAGTTTGAGTGCATTATCCCATGACGGTAAGCTTAAGCCAAAATGTTGTTCCAGACGCTTTGTAGATAACCTGGAATTTGCGGGACGTTTAGCAGGTAATGGGTAGTCGGTAGTCGGAATAGGGAGTATTGCCTTATTTTTCAGCACCACATTCCCTTGCTCGCGGACAATATCGACAATCTTCTGGGCGAAACCCTGCCAAGACGTTTCGCCTGATGAAGTTAAGTTATAAACACCGGAATTAAAACTGTTGGCTTGCCGTTCAAACATGGCTTGCTGCACGATATGCGCCGTGGTTTCAGCTATTAAACGCGCCCATGTCGGCGAGCCAATCTGGTCAGCGACAATCTTGAGTTCTTCCCGTTCTGCCGCCAGACGCAGGATTGTTTTCAGAAAATTATTGCCTCGACTGGCGTAAACCCAAGATGTCCTCAGTATCAGATAGTCACCCGCTACTGATTGAATGGCCTGTTCACCTGCTAACTTGCTCTGCCCGTAAATATTGATGGGATTCGTCGTATCGTCTTCCGTATATAGCGTACTTTTAGTTCCGTCGAAAACATAATCGGTAGAATAATGCACCAGCAATGCGCCGATTTCTTTAGCTTCTTCCGCCATAACACTAGGTGCTTCGGCGTTAATCAAAAATGCCAATCCCTGTTCCGTTTCAGCCTTGTCTACCGCCGTGTAAGCCGCCGGATTGACGATGACATCGGGTTTATGCTGCTGGAGCATAGACCGTAAGGCTTTTAGATCTGAAAGATCAGCTTGGCTGCGATTGACGGCTATCACTTCGCCCAGCGGCAACAATGTCCTCGCCAACTCCCACCCCACCTGACCAGTTGCGCCTGTCAGTAAGATTTTCACGCAAACACCTCGGCTTCACTCAGCAATTTGGCTATTTTGTCCTTATTCGACAACACAGGCTCACCCTGTACAGGCCATTGAATGCCGATGGCAGGATCATTCCAGAATATGCTGCGCTCAAATTCCGGCGCATAGTAATCCGTTGTTTTATATAAAAATTCGGCAGATTCACTTGTAACGAGAAAGCCGTGGGCAAAACCTTCTGGTATCCACATCTGGCGTTTGTTCTCGGCTGAGAGCATCGCGCCTACCCATTTCCCAAACGTCGGCGAATGTTTGCGAATATCGACAGCGACATCAAAGACTTCGCCAGCGACCACACGCACCAATTTACCCTGGGGTTGCTGGATTTGGTAATGCAAGCCGCGCAACACGCCTTTAGCCGATTTGGAATGGTTATCCTGGACAAAACTTGCTTTGATACCCGTTTGTTCAGCAAAGCTTTTGGCATTAAAACTCTCGTAAAAAAAGCCTCGTTCGTCACCAAAAACTTTGGGTTCAATGATGATTACATCAGGGATTGCGGTGGTTTGTATTGGCATAGTAATTTTTTGTATCGCTTTAATTTATTGCTTAATCTAAGTAGTGACCAGATGGTCAGTAATTTATCTTTTTATTAACGATCTCTTGAACCCTATGAAATATTTCTTACTCTATACTTTCGGCATTAGCCTACCACGCTTGACCCGTTTTCCGAATCGTTTAAGAAGGACTGATGCAGAACACCACCTCTTCTAATCAACAAATTTTCAGTGGATTTTCTGTTCAGGATAACGAGCAGATCGAACGCGCTTTGGCAATAATAGCGCAAATTCCTGAACCTGTGCCTTATCAGCGACCTAAAGGCACGGATGTTGCCGCCATTTTAATGGATTTTAAAGTGGATGTGGAAACTATCCTCGCCGCGATATTGAGCGATCCACGTCTGGAAGAGTTAAAACCCAAACCCGACATCGCCAAGCAATTTGGCAAAACCGTTGCGGCGTTGGTCAAGGATATTAACTGGCTGAACAAGCTGTCGGTTTATTCCACCGATATGACCGACCAACCCAACCAAGCAGAAACACTGCGCCGGATGTTGCTGTCCATGACGCAAGATATGCGGGCCGTGTTAATCAAGTTGGCTTACCGGATCAAGCGCCTACGCATCTTGCCCAAAGAAGCTTATGAAGTCCGCCATTTCATCGCACAGGAAACCCTGGACATTTATGCGCCGATTGCCAATCGGCTGGGCATACACCAGTTCAAATGGGAGTTGGAAGATATGGCGTTCCGCTATCTGGAACCGCAAATTTATCTCAAGATTGCCAAATCCCTAGCCGCTAAACGCGATCAACGGAAAGCGAGTATCGACTATTTTATTGTCCTACTGCAACAACATCTAAGCATCGAAACTATTAACGCCGAGATTTACGGTCGCCCCAAGCATATCTACAGCATCTGGAAAAAAATGCAGCGCAAACAATTGGATATCGACGAACTGTACGATTTGCTGGCAGTGCGGGTGATTGTCGATAACTTAACCGCCTGTTATACCGCGTTAGGTATCGTGCATAGCACGTGGCAATACATCCCCAAGGAATTTGACGATTACATCGCCAATCCTAAAGAAAACGGCTACCAATCCCTGCATACCGTTATCCTCGATCCCCAAGGCAACCGTATCGAAGTGCAGATCCGCACACGGGAAATGCACGACTTCGCCGAAATGGGAGTTGCCGCGCACTGGTCTTACAAGGAAGGCGGCAAACATAACGTAGCGATGGACAAAAGCATTGCCTCCTTGCGTAAGTTGCTGGCAGAAAAAGACAGCGATGAAAGCCTGGGCGATGACTTCCAAAACGAGCTATTCCGTGACCGAGTGTATGTATTAACACCGACTGGGAAACTCATTGACCTAGTAAAAGGCTCAACACCACTGGATTTTGCTTACGCCATTCATACCGAAATTGGTCATAGCTGCCGTGGCGCAAAGGTGAATGGTCGGATTTGTCCATTAACTTACACACTTAAATCTGGCGAACAAATTGAAATCCTGACCACAAAAGACATTCGACCCAATCGCAACTGGATTGATCCCAATTTGGGTTATTTGAAATCATCACATGCGATCAGCAAAGTTAAGAGCTGGTTTAAGCATCAACAAAAAGACCAGAATATTGCCACGGGCAAGGCTATTTTGGATAAAGAAATCCAACACTTGGGCTTAAAAGGAGTCCATCTTAAAGAATTAGCCCAACATTTCAAGTTGGCAGATACTGATGCCTTGCTGGAAGCGATAGGCCGCAACGACATCAACAGTCGTCAATTGGCGGCATTTTTCAAAATACCCGAACTAGAGCCGCAACATCCCGTACCCATCAAGAAAAAGCCTGATTCCAAATCCGTCGTTACCGTGGAAGGCATCGACAATGTACTGACCACCTTGGCGCATTGCTGCTCGCCCGCACAAGGTGAGGACATCATCGGCTACATTTCGCATTACCGAGGTATCACCGTACATCGCAAAGATTGCGGCAATGTCACCAATCTCAGCCCAGAAAAACACACGCAACTCATTCCTGTTTATTGGGGAACACAACAGGCCAGTCACTCAGTGCCGATTATTATTCGTGCTTACAACGCCCGTCACCTGTTAAATAACGTCACCCACGTATTAACCCAAGCGAACATCCACATCTCCAACGCCGTAATGGAAACCAACCCCGATTTTTCCGCCGTCCTCAGCCTGACCATTCAGATCGAAAATACTCGGCAATTGAGTTTAGTCCTTAGCAAAATAAGCCAACTGCCTAATATTGTTGATGTTAAGCGGAAAACATGAGTTTGACAGTTATTGCAAACGCAACTATTAAACGTATGACGCAATACCGTTCAGTTCTTGCTCCTACGGTCTTGGAAAATTGTATAGAAAAATGAAATAAAATATTGATATATACAATACAATTTTAAAATGTATAATATATAAAAGAAATATTTTTAGTATTGTGTGATGTATGAGTCCCAGAAATAAAAGCGCGAAATTCATTGAGTTAGCAAACAAGCGAGTAAACAAAGCTATCAAAGACTTGCAACTTGTCGGAAATCTGGCTAACCGACAAAATTATGAATTTACTGAGGAACAAGCAAAAAAGATAGTTCGAGCCTTACAACAAGAAGTGGATCAAGTTAAACAAAATTTTCAGAGTGTTGATGAAACCAATCGCAATGAGTTTAAGTTGTAGAATTTTCGGGCTTATTTGAGATGCCAGAACTTAAAGCGGCAGCCTTGTTTTCAGGAATTGGCGGATTTTGTCTTGGTTTTGAGGAGGCTGGTATTAAAACTGCTTGGGCAATAGAAAATGACCCAATGTCAGTGTTGACATATCGCCATAACCTCAACGATATACGCATAGTTGAAAATGACGGGATTCCATCTAACATTAAGGGTGTATCCGTTTCCCAATGTGAGCTAGAGCCTGTAGATATATTGCACGCTGGCTTTCCCTGCCAGAGTTTTTCGCAAGCTGGCGAACGCATGGGATTTGAAGACCCCAGAGGACAATTGTTCCATCAAATCATCAGAATTGTAAAAGAATTTGATGATAAAAAACCATCGGTTATCGTCCTTGAAAATTCACCTCATATCCGTTTCGGGGAAGGTGGCAGTTGGTTTCTTGAGATCACCAAAGAAATAAAAAAAGCAGGTTATTGGTTTAGGGAGTCAAGTTGCGCTGAATTAGATTGCTATGAATTAACCCCCTTACCCCAGCGGCGAAATCGGCTATTTATGGTTGCATTCTCAACCGATCATTTTCGTAACGGCAAAATTGATTTTCCGACACAAAAAAACAAGCAGCCAAAGCGACTAGAAAACTACATTGATTTTTCTGGCTCATTAGATGATGTCAGCTATTATTTACCTGAAGATAACCGATATTACAAAATGATAAGTAAAGAAGTCGAGGATAAAACCTGTATTTATCAGCTACGAAAGTTTCTTGTACGGGTGAAAGAACCTGGCGTTTGCCCTACGCTTACTGCCAATATGGGTCTTGGCGGTCATAACGTACCTTTTATTCACGATGCGAAAGGACTCAGAAAACTAACCGAATACGAATGCCTTAGTTTACAAGGCTTTCCAAAAGACTTTGAATTTCCTGACGAGGTTATTCGATCCAAAAGATATACCCAAATTGGCAACTCACAACTGTACCAGTAACACCGTATACAATGCTTATGTTTGATTACCATTTCAAGGTTGGGGAATGATAGCTCACTTGGCTAACTGTCGATGATTTTTTTAAAAAATTAAAATTAGATAATGGATTGAATATTATCGTCATTTTAGGTGTTTGTTCTAAATTACTTACGACTACCAACCCATACTCATCACAGTATTCTTCGGCTTTATTGTATTCATTTTTAGTCATCCTGAATGCTCCAGTTTTGGAACGAACACCTTTTACCTCAACTAAGTAGAACCGTTTTTCTTTTTCTACCTGAAAATCATAACCATCGCCATAAAATCGCGCATCCTCAAGATTTCCATTTTTAAAAATTTCGATAGATTGAAAATTTTCTAGGAAATAATGTTCGGCTTCTTTTCCAGTTGATTGCAACTGCTTAAATTTAGTATTGACAATTGGGCTTACTGAAATGTCTTCACCAAAGCTGGTTGTAAATTTATTAGCAATATACAACTTTACGATACCCGCATAATCCAAAACATTTAAGGAGCCAAACAAACTGTCTGAGACCTTTGCACAAACAGCAGAAACTCCGGCTGACTGGTCAAAAGCCGATTTTTTTGAATTGGCATTCACCTTAATGGGCGGTATTCGGCTGAAATACGCATTTATCTCGCCATTTTTCATAAACCCTTGGCTATTTTTCGCGGTTT
>NZ_CBAROL010000045.1:0-14660 GCF_964779595.1 Methyloglobulus sp. | reverse complement strand
GTATAAGACATCATCCAACAAACACCATTTCAAACATAATGACTTCTTCAGTATGGCGGCAGCCTTGACGGCATTGAGTTTGGTTGTGGCTTGGGCTGTTGAGTTACTGGCAATGGAGTTATTTCGGTTGGGCTAAGGGTCAAGCATTGTACAGTAGCTACTAATTACAATTGCCGTTTCAATAATGAAATGACAGTCCCTTGCTGCTCCCTCGTTACATTTTTCAAAATCATCGCCCTCGCTTCATTGCTCACAGACTAGCGGGTTTTTGTACGTCAACACGGGTGATTTCGTGGAAAGCTGTACCGCCATCGTGGAATACTTTGATGGCACATTGGAGTTGGTGAGATGGCATTAGACTGTGTTGGCTTTAAACTTTGATTCAATGGTAGCCAATCTTCATAATTAGTAACCGACAGCTTTCCCCTTATTTTGGCTACTTTTTAGGCATCGACCCGTTGCAAAACTAATTGCAGACATGCTTAACATCCACCGTATTCCAGATATTATCCACATAATCGGCAGTCATCTTGGGCATCCCTGCCTGTAGCCATTCAACCAATATTTTTGCTGTGTTGGGATAAGTAATTTGGACGGCATGGGGATTATGCAGCCAGTGGTCAATCACTGCTGTATCTATATCATTCATGACGTGTCCATAACCCAGTTGCTGTAATGCAGCAGCATTGGAGATTTGCTCCATTTGAGCATGTAGCGGCTTTGCCAGGATTTTTTTGCCCATCTGCAAGGCTTCGCTGGCAAGCTCAAACCCCGCATTGCTGATGATGCCTGCACAATCAATGAGATCTTGTTGAAAACCATCCCGCGATAAGGCTTTACAGACAATAAAATCATATTCGGATGCTACGACTTCCGGCGTATAGATGTGAAACTCAAAGTTTTTAAACGGTGATAAATGCTTAATCACAGTTCGGGTATCTTCAAAGGGAAGGTACACAATAATCTTATTTTTGATGGCTTCTTTCGATACTTCGGGGATTTCAATAATGGGCGGCAATACAAGTTGCCCAAAATGATGCCAATGCAAACCCACGCCAATGTCGGCAGGCGCATAAAACTTCATGACCAATTCAGCCAGTGGATCAGATCCACTTCTGGGTATTTTATGCTTGAAAGCATACTGATGTCCGATTCCCAAAACCGGAACGCCTTGGGATTTTGCTGCCCATGCGGTAACGGGTTCAAAATCGCTGATGACGAGATCATAATCCGTCAAATCCAGCTTTTGTACATCCTTTACAAAAGTAATAGGCTTGGATGTTAACAGCGTTTTGAAGTAGCTGACTTGTCCCTTCTCGACGGCAAACGTCAGCCCATTACGGAGTTGGTAGCCATTAAAAACAGCCATGTCGAAATATTTGTCGAAAGCACGACCGGTAAATTGAAAATCAACTTCAATGCCCACCTTATTCAGCTCTTTTGCCATCACCCTGGCACGAGTGATATGTCCGTTACCGGTACCTTGAACGCCGTAAAATATCCGCATTAAATGATTTGCCCTATACTGAACAGTGCGATTGAGATACCCATGACACATCCGACCAGAATGTCAGTTGGGAAATGTACGCCGAGTGTTACACGAGAAAAACCAACCAAACCCGCCCAACAGTACAAAGGTATCAATAGAATGGGGTAAAACTGCCCAACAAGAGTAGCCATCATGAACGCAGCCGAGGTATGTCCCGACGGAAAACTGAACTTATCGGATGGTGTGATAAGACTACGAAAGTTTTTTAGAGCCGCCGCTGGGCGATTTCGCTTGAAACTATTCTTCAACACAAAATACAGCGGTCTTTCTAAGCAAAAGGCTAGAACAATTGTCTGCAACGGCGGATGTTGAACGCCTTGAGTCCAGTATAGCCATGCCATGAAAACAACATACAGTTCGCCATCGCCGGTTTTTGTAAGGTATCGGCAAACTTTAACCAGCCGATTATGTATGCTGGTATTAATAAGCCAGGAAAACATAAAAATATCGTATTTGTGGATAGTATCAAGCAGCCTCATTACTCCTCCTGACGATTAAACAGCTCAAATCGCAATTAACCAAAGAACTTACCTTCTGGAATAATATTAGGGTTTATTTATTACTGCGACGTGACTGTTAGATTAAGATTTGATGACAGCTTTTATAAGCTTTGTAGTTGAATGGCTCAATAAACCCCATCTGGCTCTTAGATAACACACCATCCTTTAGTATGCTGGTTTCTTATAGTTAGTAATTTTGGGGATTCATACAAGCTTCATGAAGTTATCTTATGTTGTGGCAGTAGCACTATTGATGACTTACAACGGAAATGTATTAGCCCAGCAAAATCTACAAATGTGAATCACGCGGGTATAAGGCTATAATTAACGGATATTTTGGATGACGTTTGATAATCAAATGAAACTTCAATAGTTGAGCGTAAGAAGGTTTCAGCAATTCCTTCTGGCTCGTACTGCCTTGTGCATCCCCAACAATTCTTTTCAATTCTGGAATAATTGAAAAACACATTTAGTTAAAGCGATATGGACTCCTTAAACCCAGTAGATTCCACCCAATTCCTGCAACAGCAGTTACATGCTGTCATCGCCTTGTTGGAAAAGCAGGAGCTGGAAAACACCTTAGTCCACAAAAGCACGTCTAGCCATCACGACCTAGAAGAATCGCTGGTATTCAGGCAGCATCACGTGCGGATACAAGAGAAATTATTCGACTTACATCCTGCTGATATTGCCTTCATTCTTGAATCCTTGCCTTTGGATCAACGCCAAACGGTATGGCAAGCAATCAAAGCCGACCATGATGGTCAGGTGTTGCTGGAAGTGTCCGATGCGGTTAGGGAAACCCTGATTACTGGCATGGCCGATGAGGAATTGGCGAACTTTGCCAGCAACTTGGATGCCGACGAAATTGCCGACCTTGCGGCTGACCTCCCCAAGCGGGCGATGCTCAAGATTCTGCGCTCATTAAACAGCCAGGAGCGTAGCCACCTCAACACCATTTTATCTTACGAAGACGACCAAGTTGGTGCGTTCATGGATTTTGGCATGATCGCCATCCGTGACGATCTAAACCTGGAAGCCATCATCGAATTCATCCGCAAGCTGGGCAAATTGCCAGGACATACTGACAAACTGTTTGTCGTAGATCAGCATAATATTGTTAAAGGCGTATTGCCTTTGCAGCGCTTGCTTACTCACGAACCTGCACAACAAGTTGCCGAAGTCATGGTGACCGATTTTGTTAAATTCCAGGTTGACCATGATACCGCCGATGCGGCACGGGCGTTTGAACGCTATGACCTGATTTCTGCTCCTGTTGTTGACAACCACGGTGAACTGCAAGGCCGCCTTTGCGTCGATAGCATTTTGGACTTCATCCGCGAGAAAAGCGATGATGATATGCTGACCCAGGCAGGTGTCGGTGAAGACGAAGATTTGTTTTCCAGCGTGTGGAAATCCGCCAAAAACCGCTGGGGTTGGCTAATGATAAATGTTGCCACGGCATTTGCTTCAACGCGGATTATCGACGTTTTTCAAGATACCATCCTGCAACTGGTCGCACTGGCCTCGCTCATGCCCATCGTTGCGGCAATGGGCGGCAACACAGGCAACCAAACCAGCATGTTAATCATAAGGTCTTTAGCGCTAGGTCAAATCAACGCGGTCAACGTGCGCCGTTTAATCAAGAAAGAACTCACGCTTGCGCTACTGAACGGGGCGTTTATTGGCATTATTATCGGTTTGTTGAGTTGGGTGCTGTACTACAACCTAGCCTTGTCGATAGTCATTGGTTCGGCGATGTTGATAAACCTGTTGGTAGCGGTCTTGGTTGGTCTTAGCATTCCTTTACTTCGCTATAAATTCGGCAAAGACCCCGCAGTAGGCACCAGCATTATGCTCACAGCCATTACCGATTCGATGGGTTTCTTTATTGTGCTGCTACTGGCAAGAATGTTTTTGATTGGCAGGTAAGCTAATTTTTAATTCATTTCAGTAGTTGTTTCGTACGACCGAACCTCCAAATTGGTGCATCTGAGGAGACTAATGCACAAAATCAATGCGTCATACTAAATCGAGACAGCCCCTTCCCATCCTGCAAGAAAGCTTATAACTCATTATAAATATTATAAAAAATAAAATATTATCTTCGACTTTACAATATTGGCACATCGTTTGCTGTTCAAATATTGAAGGCTATTTTTTTAGCACAATTACAGAGATTAGAAAACCGACATTTACGTTTTGTGATCGCTGCGATTAAAACGACAAGGTGAACCAATGAAACCAATCAATAACCCTAACGAAAATATAAACAAGCTACGTCCATTCATAGTTCGACCATTCGACAGGTTCACGGCTCATCGGGAACAAGCACAGCAGATTAGCGTCCAACCTGTGTCTGCCAAAGTGCTTAAGCAAATGCTTCCTACCCTTAATGAACCGGCTTCAGCGTTTTGCCTTGTTGCCGCAGTTATCGCGCTTATGATTGCCTGCTGTGGTCTCAATAATGCAGCCACCACAAGTTTGGATCAAGCTTTAACCAGCTCCGAAGAATTTAACTTTCAATCGCTACGATTTTAGTTATGCAAGTTGTACCCCTCCTCGTGTAGATCGGATGTCGATTTGGTGCAAGGACGCATCTTTTTTTTTGATTATCCGTTATATAGTCTGTAAAAATATGAGTTATCCAAGCGTGATGATAGCTGGGGAAAATCCGCTTAGTTATTTTTAAATTGCCCGAAGTAACGTGCTTTTGTGTTCGGATTAATCGCATTTGTTGAAAACCATCATGACAGTTAATCAATTTACTCTCTCAAATTGATTGTCGAACCTAGCTCAGAATAGTAGTAGGTATATGTTGAACGTCTTGATAGTTGAATGTGAAACTAAAAATGACTTGCAGGAAAATGTGCTTAAAAACCATGACTTTGCTATTTTGAGAGTCCCGTATAGCCCACAATTTGTGGCACTCGCAAAGGAATCCAGACCTGATGTCATTATTATCAATCTCGATACACCCTCTGAAAAACTAATCAGTGATCTGCATACACTGAATCAGCAATTACCGCTACCAATCATAATGTTTGCCAACGATGGCAGTATAGAAACCATTAATAAGGTCATTAAGGCAGAAGTCAGTACTTATATTGTGGATGAAATACCCTACCAACGTCTCAACAGTATCATTCAGGTTGCTATTGCTCGGTTTAAACGTAACCAGGCACTAAAAAATGCCCTAGAAGAGGCGTGTACCCAACTTGAAGACAGAAAACAGATTGACCGCGCCAAAGCAATTTTAATCAAAACTCAGGACTTTACCGAGAATGAGGCTTATCACAAGCTTAGAAAATTGGCGATGGACAGGAATATTACCCTGGGTGAAATGTCCAGAAATGTCATTGCTATGGCCGAATTACTTAAATAAAAAACTCAATGTTCCATGAAGACGTTTATCAAAGTAATTGAAATATGGATACCTGACAAAGACCGTACTCAGTTGGAGTTCAGTTCCGGTTTGTATGGTGCCTTGACCGACTTTAAAAGCGCAAGTAAGCAGCAGCATTTTGCTTACGATGAAGGTTTGCCCGGTAAAGCCTGGGCTGCCGGCCATCCGATTGTGCTGACTAAATTTGAACATTCTTTCTTTAAACGCACGAAAGCCGCACAAAAAGTCGGACTAACCTGCGGTATAGCGTTACCGATTTTTTCAGGAGATTTTCTGCTGGCTGTCGTGGTGTTTTTATGCGGTGATGATAAAGAACATGCTGGCGCAATTGAAGTCTGGTGCAATAACCCAGATAAAAAAGATTTGCTCCACGTTATGGACGGTTATTATGGAACTCTGCAATATTTTGAAAGCATTTCCAGACTAACAAATACGCCTAAAGGCCAAGGCATACCAGGCATAGTTTGGCAAACGGGTATGCCTGCTTTAATGGAAGATATTGGCAAACTTGATGACTTTACCCGCTCTAACGACGCACAGCAGGCGGGCATAACAACAGGCCTCGGTATTCCTGTCGGCAATAGCGATGACCACATCTATGTATTGACATTTTTGTCAGCAAAAGCCACTCCGATTGCCAAGCGCATACAGTTATGGATTCCAGACCAGCAAGAAAAGCTACTGGTATGCCAGCAAGGTTACAGTAAAAACAGCAACAATCTGGCAGAGATCTTTGAGACCCTTACTGTAGAAAAAGGTGTAGGAGCATTAGGTCGAACCTGGCTGACCGGTATGCCTGTCATAACCGGAAACCTAGAGGATTCTGTCTATAATCCTGAACTGGATAATTTGAGCAGTATGCTTGCTATTCCTGTGATCCGGCATGGGCGATTAAAAGCCATAGTTACTTTTTTATTTTAAAATAAACCAAGCCATTGCATTTTCTAAATGTTCTATGCCTGAATATTTGGAGTTCTACTTTGGTGCAAAAACCAACACCACTGCACTTTAGTTGAGCAAACTATTTAGTGGTTTTTAAACTTTTAGGTCGCCACGGCTATATGCAAACCCTTTTCTCTTTTAATAACCTTTTGTAACTGTTAATAAAAATATAATCACAGATGGATATTAAAATATTGGCATAACTTCTGCTTATGTAATTACATAGACCCCAATGCCGGTGTCTATCAATTAAGCTCACAGCTGGGCAATCTGACAAAGGCGTCAATCAAACTAACGTGTTATGGCAACACAAAAGTTTAGCGACGTTTTTTTTTGTTCAAAATTTCTAACACAGGACTCATCACTCATGAAGCATACCGGAAAATTTAACTTACCCGACCTAGCCAAGTCACTCTCAGTTGCGGCACTGGTTGTTTCGACCTTGATTTTTACAACATCCGTAAGTGCTGCGGAAAAACTGGAGAAAGACAGCCTGAAATTTGGCTTTATCAAACTCACCGACATGGCACCTTTAGCTGTCGCCCTTGAAAAGGGTTTTTTCGAGGAAGAAGGGCTTTCGGTGCAACTGGAAGCCCAAGCCAACTGGAAAGTCTTGCTGGATCGAGTCATCGGTGGTGAGCTGGACGGTGCACACATGCTTGCACCTTTGCCTTTAGGCACAGCGATAGGTTACGGCACTAAAGCCGATATTGTCAGTGCATTCACCCTTACTTTAAATGGCGATGCGATTACGGTTTCCAACGCTGTTTGGAAGCAAATGAAACCACAAATTCCCATGGAAGGCGGCAAACCCGCCCATCCCATCAAAGCCGATACATTGAAACCTGTGCTGGAAAAATTCAAGGCCGATGGCAAGCCCTTCAATATGGCGATGACCTTTCCGGTCGGCACCCATAACCTAAAGTTGCGTTACTGGCTGGCAGCGGGCGGCATTAATCCTGGCTTTTATGAACCCCCTCAAGATACATCGGGTCAGATTAATGCCGAAGCAATGCTGTCAGTAACGCCTCCCCCACAAATGCCGGCGACGATGGATTCCGGCACGATTGTTGGCTACTGCGTGGGTGAGCCTTGGAATCAACAAGCCGTGTTTAAAGGTATTGGTGTTCCAGTCATCAGCGATTATGAATTAATGAAGAACAGCTCAGAAAAGATCTTTGGCGTAACCAAAGAGTTTGCCGATAAAAACCCAAACACGCACGTTGCCGTTATAAAAGCCTTAATCCGTGCGTCATTGTGGCTAGATGCGGAAGGCAACAAAAACCGTAATGAAGGTGTGGAAATGCTATCGCAAAAACAATATGTTGGTGCGGATTATGCCGTCATCGCCAACAGCATGAACGGTACATTTGAATACGAAAAAGGCGACAAACGCGATTTACCCGACTTCAACGTGTTCGCCCGTCATAACGGCTCTTATCCTTATTACAGCGATGCGGTTTGGTACTTAACCCAAATGCGCCGCTGGGGCATGATTAACGAAGAAAAACCGGACTCGTGGTATCTGGACATCGCTAAAAAAGTGTATCGCCCAGAGGTGTTCATGACCGCAGCAAAAGCCTTGGTTGCCGAAGGCAAAGCCAAAGCCAGCGATTTTCCGGCAGAGAGCGAAAGCGGCTTCAAACCGGTTTCCAGCGACTTTATCGATGGCATTGCGTTTGACGGCACCAAACCGAACGACTACCTCAGCAAGTTTGCTATCGGCTTGAAAGGCAAGCAAAAAGTGGCAAGCGGCAAAATTGTAGATTAATAACGATAACAATCTGTTGAGCAACAATTGTGTTGCCTATCAGATTTAGCTAGAGCAGCTTTGACAAGCAAATCTGCTGACCGAGTAAAAAGTTTTTGTTGTGTATGTGTTGTTCCTCGTGTGGTAACAAACGGAATTAATTTAGTGCAAGGATGCACCTTTTTTAAACGACAACAACATGATGAATTTTTTAGAGTAGCGCAAGTAACAGGTGATAACCATGAGTAACCAACTTATCAAATTTTTTAACCTAACTGGCCTGACCTGGTTTGTTCCTTTTGTAAAAATGGCAGCAGGTGAAAACCCCGCACAACAAATACGGCAACTATTTTTGATAATGGGCGTACCGCTTATTGCCATGTTGTTTTTCTTGGGGTTCTGGAGCTTCTCCGCCTCCAAAGTCAACACCTCGCTTGGTACTATTCCTGGACCAAGCGCAGTTTGGGATGAAGCGATGGGGCTGATTGACGAGCATCACGCTGAAAAAAAGAAACAAGCCGAATTTGATATGCGGCAGGAGGAGCGCATAGAAAAGGCAAAAGCGGAAAACCCAAATGCTGAAATCAAAGTCCGCCCTTATAACGGGAATGCGACTTACCTGGATAAAATCTGCACCAGTTTGTACACTGTATTTACCGGCTTTATTTTAGCTACCTTGATAGCCGTGCCGCTGGGTCTGCTATGCGGCATGAGTCCAGTCTTTAACACCGCCCTGAATCCGTTAATCCAGATATTCAAACCCGTTTCCCCTCTCGCATGGCTTCCGATTGTGACATTGGTGGTCAGTGCGGCATATGTCGTCACCGATGATAGCTGGTTTGAAAAATCTTTTATCACCTCGGCAATTACCGTGACCTTATGCTCATTGTGGCCGACCTTAATCAACACCGCCGTGGGTGTGTCTTCAATAGATAAAGACTTGGTCAATGTTGGCAAAGTGTTGCGCCTTAACTGGGGTACGCAGATACGGAAAATCATCATACCCTCTGCCATGCCTTATATTTTTACAGGGATGCGTCTATCGTTGGGCGTGGGCTGGATGGTGTTGATTGCAGCGGAAATGCTGGCGCAAAACCCTGGTTTGGGTAAATTTGTATGGGATGAGTTCCAAAATGGCAGCTCCAATTCGCTGGGGCGCATCATGGTGGCTGTGCTTACCATCGGGATTATCGGTTTTATTCTCGACCGCATCATGCAGACGCTGCAAAAAATCTTTTCTTTTGGCAGAGAACTGTAAGCTAAGGAGTAGAAGATGAGTTTAGCCATTAACACCTTAGAATCACCTGGACGCAAGCCTTCCGTTGTTGTTCCGTTTACTGGTAGCAACCCCAAAGCACAGACGATGAGCCAAACTGAAGAATTAACCGAACAGCCTTTGTTGGAATTGAAAAACGTCTGTAAATCCTATGGCAGCGGCAATTCCATAAGCCCCGTGTTGAACAACATCAACCTGCGGATTAAAGAAGGCGAGTTTATTGCCATTGTCGGCTTTTCTGGCAGCGGTAAAACCACGTTGATCTCCACTATCGCCGGATTGATCCAAGCCGATAGCGGGGACGTACTCAAGCAAAACAAGACCATCAATGCGCCAGGGCCAGATCGGGGCGTGGTGTTCCAGAATTATTCCTTGATGCCGTGGCTTACCGTTTTTGAAAATGTGGCGTTGGCGGTCGATGAAATCTTTAAAGATTGGACTGCCGCAAAGCGCAAGGCACATACCGAAAAATACGTGAAGATGGTCAACCTTGGTGCGGCAATGGACAAGAAACCTGCCGAACTGTCTGGCGGTATGCGGCAACGGGTCAACGTGGCACGCGCACTTGCCGCTAATCCTGATATTTTACTGCTAGACGAACCGCTCAGTGCCTTGGATGCCCTTACCCGTGGCATGTTGCAAGACGAAATCCTGCAAATTTGGGAGCAAGAAAAGAAGACCGTCATCCTGATTACCAACGATGTAGATGAGGCTATCTATATGGCAGATCGCGTGATTCCGCTTAATCCCGGTCCAAATGCCACTTTAGGGCCAGATTTCATCGTCAATATCGAACGCCCACGGAACAGGACGGAGCTAAACCATAACGAAGCATTCAAAAAAACCCGTGCCGACATCACCCAATACTTGATGGCTATCGGCATGGAAAAAGCCCGTGCCGAAGAGCAAGACAAGATGGTCCTGCCCAATGTCCGACCTAACACAAGCAACGACTGGACACTGGATCGCTCTGCCTTGAAGCCGATAAAGGAAGATGCTGGGCGACCTAATTACCGCTACCTGGAATTCTCCCAAATCGGCAAAACCTACCCCACACCCGATGGTAACAGCACCGTAAAAGTGGTCGATGGCTTTGATCTGCGGGTAAAAAAAGGCGAATTCATCTCGATTATCGGTCATTCTGGTTGTGGCAAATCAACTGTGTTGTCAATGGCAGCTGGCTTAAATTCCATTTCAAACGGCGCTATTTTCCTGGACAACCGTGAAGTTGATGGTGCAGGGCCTGACCGTGGCGTGGTATTCCAAGCACCGAGCTTATTCCCTTGGCTGACAGCATTTGAAAACGTCATGTTAGGTGTGGATAAAGTCTACCCCCATGCCACCAAAGCGGAACGGGAAGACATCGTCGAGTACTACCTTACCCGCGTTGGCCTGGGCGACGCTTTAGACAAGAAAGCCAGTGCCATGTCAAACGGGATGCGGCAGCGAGTCGGTATCGCCCGTGCGTTCGCTTTATCGCCCAAACTGCTGTTGCTGGATGAGCCATTCGGCATGTTGGATTCACTCACCCGCTGGGAATTGCAGGAAGTACTGATGGAAGTGTGGGAACGCACCCATGTGACCGCACTTATTGTGACCCACGATGTCGATGAGGCCATCTTGCTCGCGGATCGTGTCATCATGATGACCAACGGTCCACACGCTAAGATTGGTAAGATTGAAAACATCGATCTACCAAGACCTCGCTCACGTAAGGCATTGCTAAGTCATCCTGATTATTACAAATACCGAGAGAGCATTTTGCGGTTTTTGTCTGATTGTGAACACACGCATTAAATTACACATTATCAATAACTTAATAATTTTCTTAACAAGGGAGACTGGCATTATGCCTAAATATCGAAAATTAGTCCTTGCGACTTCATTATTATCGCTCACGTTTGCAAACCAGCCAGCTTCGGCAGTCGGTGTCACCCAGTCTGTAGAAGATGCACTTAATTTTTACCATTACGGCAACAATGGCGCGGTAAAAATAGACTTGAATTACCGCTATGAGAACGTCAATCAAGATCTTGCCCCTGATCCTCTGAATCCTGGTAGTCCGCTTGCAAAACAACCACATACCGCAAACGGCAATACAGCCCGCTTACGTGCAGGTTTACTATCTCCGGTCTTTTACGGTATTCAAGGCTACGCGGAGTTTGAAGGCAATCTTGCTATGCAGGAAGATTTTAATAGCACCCGTAATGATAACAAAGGCTTTTCTACGATTGCTGATCCTGAAAAAGCTGAACTTAACCAATTGTGGGTGAGTTATAACGGCGTACCTGATACCATCATCAAAGGCGGTCGGCAACGTATAAAATTGGACGATGACCGCTTTATCGGTAACGTGGGTTGGCGGCAAATGGAGCATACCTTTGACTCAGTGTTAATTACCCATACCAACCAACAGTTATTCGGTCTTGTTATTAACGCTGGGTATATCGGTAACGTACAGACTATCACCTCAACCACTGAAAATATCAATGCCCCTATCGTAAACGTCAATTATAAGGTCGGCGATTACGGCAATGTCATCGGCTATGGCTATTGGCTGGATTATACCGAAAAAGATACTGCTGAAAAGTCCAGCGAAACTTATGGCTTGCGCTTTACCAATTTTCTAAAACCTGGCGACTCCTACAAATTAAGTGAAAATTATGGCTTGGTTTACACTGCTGAATGGGCGCACCAACAGGATTATGGTCATGGAAAAATCGATTATGAAGCAGACCGGATCAATTTAATGGGTGGATTTACCGCTTACAACGTAACCTTTCAAGGCGCGATGGAGCAACTCGATGGCAAAGGCAAAGGTAAGACTTTCGATACACCATTGGGGACAAATCATGCCTTCCAGGGCTGGGCTGACTTATTTTTGAATACGCCTGATAATGGTATTCGTGACGTATTCGGCACAGCGCACGTCATGCTTGATCGAGGTAATCTCATCTTAACTGGGGTGTATCATGATTTTACGGATGATACTGGCGGCATTCATTATGGCGATGAATGGGATTTTCAAGCACTTTGGAAATTCGGTAAACATTATTCAGTGTTGGCGAAATATGCTTACTACAATGCGGATAAATTTAATACCGACACCCAAAAAATCTGGGTGCAAGGCAATATCAGTTTTTAGGAATACGCTTAATCATTCGACAGGATTCTCCTACGATTATCGAAAGGCTCAGGACAGATAATATTTTTGTCTTGAGCTTGTATCACAGTAATTCCATTGGCTGTCAAAGCATAACTGGAGGCAATTACTAGCGTTTTCTTAGCCAACTGAAAGACGACGCGCACTTCGGCAAAATTAGTTAGTCTTTTATACCTTTATACCCTGAAGTAATCGGATAGCGTCGATCCCTGCCGAAAGCCCTGGAGGTAATCCGAATACCGGGCGGAGATTGTCTGCGTTTGTATTCATTTTTATCGACGAGGTTAATCGCCCTAGCAACGTGTTCGCGGCTGAAACCTGCCGCGATGATGTCATCCGCGGATTGGTCTTTTTCTACATAGCGTTCGAGAATAGCATCGAGGATTTCATAAGGCGGTAAGGAATCTTCATCGACTTGGTCTGGTGCAAGTTCTGCCGATGGCGGACGGGTAATGACACGCTCAGGTATGACTTGGGATAAAGTATTTCGATAATGTGCCAATTGGTAAACCAACATCTTGGGGACATCCTTGATGGGCGCGAAACCGCCAGCCATATCGCCGTACAACGTGGCATAACCGACGCTCATTTCGCTTTTGTTGCCGGTGGTCAACAGCAACTTGCCTTGCTTGTTGGACATCGCCATCAAGATCACTCCTCGGCAACGTGCTTGAATGTTTTCTTCGGTGGTATCTTTCTTCGTACCTGCAAAAACCTCGGCTAACATGCCCGTAAAGGCATTGACAGCAGGTTCGATAGGGATGATGTGGTATTTAACATCGAGTTTTTCGGCCTCTAAAATGGCATCTTCGTTGCTCATATCTTGGGTGTAGCGGGATGGCATCAGTACGGCTTCGACTTTATCGCTTCCCAACGCATCAACTGCGAGTGCTAGAACCAATGCGGAGTCAATACCGCCAGATAAGCCCAAGATTGCGCCACCAAAACCATTTTTCCGCACGTAATCTTTAATACCTAGTACTAAAGCCTGATAGACACTGGCAATGTTATCGTACAAAGGCACACACTCGCCGATTATTGGCTTGTTGTTTATGAATTCGACCCTGCCTATGTGTTCTTTGAATTCTTCAGCGCGATAGATGATTTCACCTTGGCTATTTGCCACGAACGATGCACCATCAAAGATCAACTCATCTTGCCCACCAACTTGATTGACATAAACTATTGGGATTTGTGCAGCTTTAACCTGTGAACAGATTACGGCTTCGCGCTGATTAATTTTCCCTGAATTGAATGGCGACGCATTCAAGGTTAACAATAACTCCGCTCCAGCTTGCTTGTTGGCATCAATAATACCTTTTTGCCAAACATCTTCGCATATAGTCAGACCAATAAAACCGCCATTAAACTCGAAAACACAAACTTGATTACCCGCCGTAAAGTAGCGTCGCTCATCAAACACGCCATAATTAGGCAAAGCTCGTTTACGATAACACGCCAGCGTAACACCTTGATGCAGCACAACGGCACTGTTATAGAGTTTGTCATCAGAAAGCTCAGGAAAACCCAGTACCAAGGCAATATCATTGACGCTTTCGGCGATGTATTGAATAGCATTATTGGCTTCTTCGATAAAATCAGCACGAAACAGCAAGTCTTCTGCTGGATAGCCAGTAACAATAAGCTCAGGAAATACAATCATATCGGCAGCTAAATCATCACGAGCAGTGATTGCTGCCTTGATAATGTTATCAACATTGGCGGATACGTTGCCGACCAAGAAATTGATTTGCGCCAAGGCAATTTTTAGGGATAAGGATGACATTTAGTGTGGAATTGGCTACATGAAATATGTATTGATTTTTATTTTCAATAATATCTAGCGGATTATAAACAACTTTCAATTGAATAGTTGTTGATTTTTTGCGTTTGCTTTTATTCCGATGTAGTTTCGGTTGTCAGCCTTAATTTAACGTTTCGGAAAACCCAAAGGACTAAATGATTCTATCTAAGGCTTTCTTCATTCAACCTCTCTGATCAGTCGTTACCCGCTAGTTGTCTGGCATAAAAAAACCCAAGGTGTTGAGGCCTTGGGTTTGGGTGTTAAGTGCTT
>NZ_CBAROL010000044.1:0-15015 GCF_964779595.1 Methyloglobulus sp. | reverse complement strand
ACCAGGGCGGTTGCTGGGCAAAAGACTCTTACCTGCTTACTTTAACTTGTCCTTAAGCATTTTGTTCACCTCGCCGGGGTTGGCCTTGCCCTGCATTTCTTTCATCACCTGACCGACAAAAAAACCAAAAACTTTATCTTTACCGCTACGGTATTGCTCAACCTGATCCTGATTATCGGCAATGATTTTATCGATGATGGCTTCTATCGCGCCGGTGTCGGTAATTTGTTTGAGGCCTTTGGCTTCGATAACTTCATCGGCTGTCGCTGTGCTTTGCCATAGTTCTTCAAACACCTGTTTGGCAATCTTGCCGGAAATGGTGTCGTCGCTGATACGTTTTAACAAGCCCGCCAAACGTTGGTGACTGAGCGGTGAATCGGTAATATCCAAATCGGCTTTGTTCAGTGCGGCTAAAAGATCGCCGGTTACCCAATTCGCACACATTTTTGCTTCGCAACCCGATTCTTTAACCACGGTTTCGAAATAGTCAGCCAGAGGACGGGATGAGGTCAATATTGTCGCGCTCTCTTCATCCAGCGCATAATCCTCTTTAAAACGCTGTTTTTTGGCTTGCGGCAATTCCGGCAACTGGGCTTTTATTTGTGTTTTAAAATCTTCATCAATCAACACCGGCAACAAATCGGGATCGGGAAAATACCGGTAATCGTTGGCCTCTTCCTTGCTGCGCATGGAACGGGTTTCATCCTTAACCGAATCGTACAAACGGGTTTCCTGTACGACGGTACCGCCGCTTTCTATGAGTTCTATTTGCCGCTCGACTTCGTGATTAATAGCTTTTTCGACGAATTTGAACGAGTTAATGTTTTTAAGCTCCGCCCGAGTGCCGAATTCTTTTTGGCCTTTGGGACGCACCGATACGTTGGCGTCGCAACGGAACGAGCCTTCCTGCATATTGCCGTCGCAAATACCCAGGTAACGCACCAGCTCGTGAATTTTCCGCATATAAGCGACGGCTTCTTTCGCCGAACGCATTTCCGGCTCGGAGACAATTTCCAACAGCGGCGTACCGGCGCGGTTGAGGTCGATGCCGCTCATGCCGTGAAAGCTCTCGTGCAGCGATTTTCCGGCATCTTCTTCCAGATGGGCGCGGGTAATGCCGATGCGTTTGGTCGTGCCGTCCACATCGATATCCAAATGACCTTTGCCGACAATAGGCAATTCAAACTGGCTGATTTGGTAACCTTTAGGCAAATCGGGATAAAAGTAGTTTTTACGGGCGAAGACTGAATGCGGGGCAATTTCGGCTTCAATTGCCAAGCCGAATTTCACCGCCATCGAGACCGCTTGCCCGTTCAACACGGGCAGTACGCCGGGCAAGCCTAAATCAACTGCACAGGCTTGGGTGTTGGGTTCAGCACCATAAGCAGTCGCCGCACCGGAAAATATTTTGGATTGGGTCGCCAGTTGGGTATGGATTTCCAGCCCGATAACGGTTTCCCATTCGTGTTCTTGATGATGTCCCATGTGCTATTCCTATTCAAACCCTTTGGGAATCTGTTGATGCCAATCGGTGGCTTGCTGATATTGATGCGCGATGTTCAATAACTTGTCTTCCGCAAAATAATTACCAATCACTTGCAAGCCCACGGGTTTGCCTTCCGCAAAGCCAGCGGGAATGGACATGGCGGGCAAACCTGCCAAGTTGATGGCGATGGTATAAATGTCTGACAAGTACATTTCAATCGGGTTTCCAATCTTCTCGCCGATACCGAACGCCGTACTGGGCGTAACCGGCCCCATGATGACATCAACGTCAGCCAGGGATTTCTTGAAATCCTCACTGATTAGCCGCCGGATTTTTTGCGCCTTGATATAGTACGCATCGTAATAACCTGCCGATAAGGCGTAAGTGCCCATCAAGATGCGGCGTTTGACTTCCTTGCCGAAGCCTTCGCCACGGGAACGGGTGTATAAATCCGTCAAATCCTGTGGATTGGCGCAGCGATAACCAAACCGTACCCCATCGAAACGTGACAAGTTAGCGGAGCATTCGGCAGGTGCAATCACGTAATAGGCGGGTATCGCCAGTTTGAGGTTCGGCATGGAGACTTCTTTTACGGTCGCGCCCAGTTTTTGGTATTCCTTAATGGCTAGTTCGATAACTGCCGCCACGTTGCTATTTAAGCCATCCCCAAAAAATTCTTTTGGCAAACCGATTTTTAAGCCGTTAAGGTTGGCATTCAAGCCAGCTTGGTAATCCGGCACGGGTAAATCGACGCTGGTTGAGTCTTTCCCGTCAAAGCCGGCCATCGTTTGTAACAGGACGGCGCAATCCGCGGCACTACGCGCCATTGGCCCACCTTGATCTAAGCTGGACGCATAAGCGATCATGCCATAGCGGGACACGCGACCATACGTCGGTTTCAAGCCAGTAATGCCGCAATGTGCCGCTGGTTGCCGGATTGATCCGCCCGTATCCGTCCCCGTTGCACAAACGGCCAAGCGCGCTGCAACTGCGGCAGCCGAACCGCCCGACGAGCCACCGGGAACTGAATCCGTTTGCCAGGGATTCCTGACTGCGCCGTAATAGCTGGTTTCATTGGATGAACCCATCGCGAATTCGTCCATGTTGAGTTTGCCCAGCATAACCGCACCGGCGGCATTCAGTTTTTCTACGACTGTCGCATTATAAGGGGCGACAAAATTGTCCAGCATCTTGGAGCCGCAAGTAGTTTTTACGCCCTGCGTACAAAAAATATCTTTCTGGGCAATCGGGATGCCAGTCAGCAAGCTGGTATCGCCTTTGGCAATCCGCCCATCCGCTTGTTTTGCAGCATGCAAGGCAAGATCTTCAGTAACAGAGATAAAGCAATTTAATGATTGGTGCTGCTTGATACGTGTCAAAAACGATTGCGTCAATTCTACGCTGGAAAATTCGCCGGATCGTAAGCCTTCGGCTAACTCTTTGATTGATTTAGTATGCACGCGAGATCCTTTCACTCAATAACTTTAGGAACAAGATAAAGACCGTCCTCAATTTGGGGCGCAATAGCCTGAAAATTATTGCGATTATTATTCTCGGTAACTTCATCAGCCCGTAAGCGCTGGGTTTGATCCATAGGATGTGCCATCGGCAAAACGCCATCAGTATTGGTTTCACTCATTTGCGTCATAAGCTGCAACATGCCCGATAAATCTTTCGTGTATGATGCTATATTCTGTTGATTAATGCCAAGTCGCGCCAAATGGGCAATCTTCTTTACATCGTCTGCTGTTAAGGTCATTTTCTACCCTATTAAAACCAAAGTCGTAAACTATAATACTTTATAACTTGCCCGAATACCCGCTTGATTGATAAAGTATGACGGTTTAATTCCCCTTTTCTCTGGACTCAGGTAAAAAATGTTCAAAAGATTTCGCGGCCTTTTCTCAAACGATCTCTCGATTGATCTTGGTACCGCCAACACCCTTATATATATTCCCGGACAGGGCATAGTCCTTAACGAACCATCCGTGGTAGCCATCAAGGAAGACAAAGTACGCGGCACCAAAAGCATTGCTGCTGTAGGTACTGAGGCAAAAATGATGCTGGGGCGTACGCCAGGCAACATCACCGCCATTCGACCCTTAAAAGACGGCGTGATTGCCGACTTTGCCGTTACGGAAAGAATGCTGCGATATTTCATTGAAAAAGTCCACAAAAGCAAATTGTTACGTCCTAGTCCACGTATTTTGATCTGTGTACCCTGTGGATCAACCCAGGTCGAACGTCGCGCTATTAGGGAATCCGCATCAATGGCCGGTGCACGGGAAGTGTTTTTGATTGAAGAACCGATGTCTGCTGCGATTGGTGCGGGTTTGCCTGTCGATGAACCCAGCGGTTCGATGGTGTTGGATATTGGTGGTGGTACATCCGAAGTTGCCATCATCTCAATCAACGGCATCGTTTATTCCAACTCAGTCCGCATCGGTGGCGACCGCTTTGATGAAGCTATCATCAATTATGTCCGCAGGAATTACGGCACGTTAATCGGTGAAGCAACCGCCGAAAAAATTAAAATTGAAATTGGCACGGCGTATCCTGGCAGTGAAGTCAGGGAAATCGAAGTCAGGGGCCGTAATCTGGCAGAAGGCGTACCACGCAGCTTTGCATTAAACAGCAACGAAATCCTTGAAGCCTTGCAAGATCCCTTAGCAGGCATCATTAGCGCCGTAAAATTTGCGCTGGAGCAAACGCCGCCTGAACTGGGTTCTGATGTCGCCAGCCGTGGTATTTATTTGACTGGGGGTGGTGCTTTGTTAAAAGACATTGACCGCCTGATTACCGAAGAAACCGGCTTACCGGTACATATCGCCGATGACCCCTTGACCTGTGTGGCGAGAGGAGGTGGTATGGTGTTAGAAATGATTGATAAAAAAGGCATGTCTGCTTATTCCTTTGAATAGGCTGTTTATCTGACAAAAGACTTATACTATGGGTGGTCGCTGAAACTATTTTGACCGCCCACATGCTTTGGGTAAAGTAATAACGTTCGCCTTTGCCGCCCACTTTTAAACTGATAAGAGACCTCCGCTATAAAACTGTTATTTGCCGAAGGCCCATCAATCCATGTGCGTCTGTTCATCGCAGTCGTGGTCTCAATCGCGCTATTGATGGTTGAACATATCAGTCCACGTCTGGATCCGGTTCGCGCTGCGCTATCCTTGCTTGTCGATCCCATTAAATATCTCGTTGATCTGCCTTCGGAAACCGCGAATCGAATCAGTAATTCATTCAGCACGAATGCGACTTTAAAGGAAGATAACAAAAAACTGCGTAACACGCAGCTCCTCAACCAAATCCGTCTGCTCAAATTTGAAGCGTTGGAACAAGAAAATATCCGGCTACGTGCCTTACTGGAAAATTCTTTTAAGCTGGGTGAGCAAGTGTTAGTCACTGAGTTGTTATCAGTCAATATCGTTCCTCCTTACGAAAATATCGTGGTGGTTAACAAAGGTACCCGTTTTGGTGTACATACCCAACAGGCCGTGGTTGATGCCAACGGTATCGTGGGACAGGTTTTTCGGGCCTTACCTAACAGCTCAGAAATCATGCTAATCACTGACCCAAATCATGCCATCCCGGTACAGGTCAATCGTAATGGACTACTGACTATTGCGGTTGGCAGTGGCGAATTAAATCGGCTTAAATTGCCGTTTTTACCGGATAATGCTGATGTTCGCCCTGGGGATTTATTAATCACATCGGGTTTAGGCGGAACGTTTCCGCAAGGCTATCCAGTTGCGGTAGTTGATACCTTCACGCCACCTGCCAGCCAGCAGATTACCGCAACGCCAAAAGCATTACTTGATCGCAATAGGGAGTTGATGATTGTATGGAGCGACAAAGAACCGGTTTCCCTTGCGCCTATGCAAGCACCCTCGCAAACTGGTGTAGAGGAGAATACCCATGAATAACAGTTATGGCTTTGGTCGTATTATCTTCACTCTCGTACTGGCAATGTGCTTAAAAATAGCACCATTACCTGCGATGTTTGCTGTTTATAACCCAGACTGGGTGCTGTTGACGCTCATCTACTGGTCACTTGCCGTGCCTGAACGCGTCGGTGTTTTTCACGCCTGGACATTCGGCTTGCTTACCGATGTATTGACTGGGCGACTATTTGGTCAATATGCCTTGGCTTATGCGTTAGTGATCTACCTTTGTTTGTCGTTGCACAGGCGGTTGCGCCAATTACCGTTTATTCAACAAGCACTATTCATCTTTTTTTGTTTATTGTTATCGCAACTGCTGCTCTTTTTCATCAAAAACATTCAAGATACCGCACAGTTAAAGCCCACTTTTTGGTTGCCTGTTTTTGTTGGCACACTCTGCTGGCCCTTGGTTTATACCGTATTACGTTTTGTCCGCTTAGCAAAACCCATCAAAACCGATTAATTTGCGCTGGACACCTTTTCGATGCCCCGTAATTTAACCTATAAAGACAACCCAGAAGAAAGCTATCAGTTTCTGGCGCGCATCATCTCTGCTTTTATTATTATCCTGTTATTGACGGCTGGTCTTGTTATTCGGCTGGTTTATCTGCAAGTCGCCGGTCATCAGCATTATGCGACCTTAGCTAAAGAAAACAGCATCAAAATCGAGCCCACTGTCCCTTCACGAGGCATTATCTACGACAAACGCGGCAATATTCTTGCAGAAAACACTCAAACGTACACCCTGGAACTTATTCCAGAACAAATCAGCGATTTGGATGACACGTTGATAAAGTTGAAAACTCTGCTTGACATTCCTGGTGAAAAAATAGAGCAGTTTCAAAAGCTTAGGAAAAGACAAAAGCATTTTACGAGCATTCCTCTGCTGACCAACATGACTGACGAAGAAGTGGCAAAATTTGCAGTCGTTAGACCTTTTTATCATGGCACTGATGTCCAAGTTCGCCAGTCGAGAAACTATCCGTATGGTGAGTTGGCCGCCCATGTGGTTGGTTATGTCGGACGTATTAACGAAGAGGACATGAAAGAATTACCACTCGCTGAATACCGAGGCTCCACGTTTATCGGCAAATTGGGAATAGAAAGTGCTTATGAATCAGTGCTGCACGGGACTACAGGCTATTCAGAAATAGAAGTCAATGTCCAAGGTCGCCCATTAAAAACACTTAAGGAAGTCGATCCAGTAGCTGGAGCTAATCTCCATTTGAGCTTAGACATAGAATTGCAAAAGACTGCATACGATGCGCTAGAAAAGTACAATGGCGCGGTTGTCGCTATCGAAATCGAGACAGGGGGCGTGTTGACTTTCGTCAGTCGGCCAGGTTTTGATCCTAATCCCTTTGTGGTTGGAATTAGCAATAGTGCTTATCAAGCCTTGAATGCCTCACCCGACCAGCCTCTGTATAATCGCGCTTTACGTGGCTTATATCCGCCCGGCTCAACCATCAAACCGTTTATGGCATTGGCGGGGCTGGAATATGATGCAGTCGGCGCAAGGCAGCAACTTTTTTGCCCTGGCTATTACCAGTTACCCAATGACAGCCACCATTATCGGGACTGGCGGAAAGGCGGTCATGGTTCGGTCAATGTCAGCGAGGGCATCACCCAGTCTTGTGATGTCTATTTTTATCGCTTGGCAGGCATATTAGGTATAGACCGTATTCACAGTTTTTTGCAACAATTTGGTTTTGGCGAAAAAACAGGTATCGACTTGATGGGAGAAAAAGCGGGATTATTGCCTTCTAGGGAATGGAAAATGGCAAAAAAAGGTCAAGCCTGGTTTCCAGGTGAAACGGTCATTACAGGTATTGGACAAGGTTATCATCAAGTTACGCCACTACAGCTTGCTAAAGCCACTGCCACTTTAGCGAATAATGGTAAAGTTGTGACACCACATTTGGTTGATAAGCTGGTTGCAGAGTCCACCCGCAGTCCCAGTGCAAGCATTCCAAAATCCACTATTGCGTTAAAATCCGCTAATATTAAGACCATCATTGCTGCGATGGTGAATGTCGTCCACAGTAATCGAGGGACTGCTAGAAGCATAGGGCTAGATATTAACTATCAAATCGCCGGTAAAACCGGCACCGCGCAAGTGATTAACATCAAGCAAAATGCCAGTTATAACGAACATCAAATCGATTTTAAACAACGCGATCATGCCTTGTTTATATCGTTCGCACCTGCCGATAACCCAAAGATTGCCGTTGCGGTGATTGCCGAAAATGGCGGTCATGGTGGATCGGTAGCAGCACCCATTGCCGCCAAGGTTATCAAACAATATTTGCGCGATAAGCAAAATGCACAGCCATGAACAGTGAGTCCCGCCGTGAACAATTCCATACGCCCACGCTCACCGAGCGCATACTCGGCAAGCTGCATATTGATATTCCTTTATTTATCATCCTGCTGCTAATTTCATTACTGAGTTTTATCATACTTTACAGTGCCGGAAGTCAGGAAATAGGGCTATTGGTACGACAAGCTTTTCGAGTTGGTTTGGCTTACTTACTGATGACAGTGCTGGCACACATTAATCCTTATCAATTCAAACGTTATTCAGCACTGCTATTTGGTATGGGTATTGCTTTGCTTGTTGCTGTATTGATTATGGGACATATCGGCAAGGGTGCACAACGCTGGCTAGATCTTGGTGTTTTTCGTTTTCAACCGTCGGAAATGATAAAAATCACCACCCCTATGATGATCGCTTGGTATCTTGCCGACCATGCGTTGCCCATAAAACCGCAACAACTCTTGATCTCAGGTATCTTAATCCTGATACCTACGCTATTAATAGCCAAACAACCTGATTTAGGTACGGCGATCTTGGTCGCGAGTTCTGGCGCGGCGGTGTTATTTTTTGCAGGATTATCCTGGCGCTTTATTTTGGCTATTATTGCCTCGCTGTCAGCATTAGCACCCATTGTCTGGCATTATTTTCTTCATGATTACCAGCGCGCCCGCATCATCACGCTTTTAGACCCAGAAGCCGATCCCTTGGGCAGGGGCTACCATATTATTCAATCTAAAATTGCCATAGGCTCAGGCGGCATCTACGGTAAAGGTTGGTTGGGCAGCAAACAGTCGGAGCTGGAATTTCTACCGGAAAGCTCGACCGATTTCATTTTTGCTGTATTTGCCGAAGAGTTCGGGCTGTTTGGCTGTCTCGGACTTATCGCGCTCTATCTTTTGGTTATTGGTCGTTGCCTATATATAGCATCACAAGCCCAAGATACCTACAGTCGCTTGTTAGCGGGCAGTCTGGCGTTCACCTTTTTTGTCTATGTATTCGTCAATATAGGCATGGTTATTGGAGTTCTACCCGTTGTTGGTGTACCTTTACCTATGATTAGCTATGGTGGTACCTCGGTTGTTACCTTATTGGCGGGTTTTGGTATTCTGATGTCTATCCATACCCATAAGAAACTTATTCCTCATTAATGGCATGAAATTTAAAGGATTTTTAGTTAAATTAGAGCTAATTTCCGCTTGTTTTGTACTATTGTCTTGTACCAATCCAGTCAAAAATCAGGAAACGGTTGACGGTTTTATCAGACAAATGGTGACTAAGCATCAATTTAATGAAACTGAACTTGTAGAATTATTCAAGCAGGTTGAACTGAAAGCTGAGATTATCCAAAAAATCTCAAAGCCCTCAGAAGCTATGCCTTGGTACAAATACCGCAAAATATTCCTGAAACAACCCCGAATTAAGGCGGGAGTGCAATTCTGGCACGAAAACGCCGAAACCTTGGCGGCAGTCGAAAAACATACCGGCGTATCTGCGGCAATTATCGTCGCCATTATCGGCGTTGAAACGCAATATGGGCAGCATACCGGTAATTATCGGGTGATTGATGCCTTATCCACACTTACCTTTGCATATCCACCCCGTAGCCAATTTTTTCGTAGCGAATTGGAAAATTTTTTATTACTTTGTAAAGAAGAACATATCGATCCCTTAATACCCACAGGTTCTTATGCAGGCGCAATGGGAATACCACAATTTATGCCGAGTAGCTATCGTAATTACTCCATTGATTTTAATGGAGATAACCGTCGAGATATTTGGCATAACTCAAAAGATGTCATTGCCAGTATTGCCAATTATTTTGCTAAACACGGTTGGCAATCAGGTCAAGCTATCGCCTTTCCATTGGGAGTAAGTAGTCAAAAAACGCACCAAAAGCTTTCCTTTCTTAAGGAAGATTTAAGATTAATCAAGTCTAATCGAACAAACCCAAACATAAGTACACCTTTACTTTCAACCAAAAAAGCGAAAATTATCGCTTTTGAACAAGAGAACGGCGAAGAATTATGGGCAACATCAAACAATTTTTATGTGATTACCCGCTACAACCACAGTCCTCTCTATGCAATGGCTGTTTATCAGTTAAGCCTTGCCATTTCTAATTCAAGAGTTTCCCTCCCATATGAACAAAATCATAACCTTACCACTCGTCCTGGTACTTAGTAGTTGTTCCAGTAATCAGATAAAAACCAGTGAAACCCCAGTACCAACACCGTTTATCTCCCACCAAGCTTCACCGCCCAAAGCCGCTTTGGTAGCCCTTGAATTGCCTAACCAAACAAAATACCAAGCCAGACATCACTCAATTATCGAGTTGAGCAAGAATTCTCCACTGGATGCGAGAGATGTCGATAACAGTACTGAAACCGCGCAAAAAGAAAGCTGGTTGCCACGAATTGCCCGTTATCTCAAAAAAGGCGTTGCTTCTTGGTATGGACCTGGATTTCAAGGCAAAAAAACGGCAACTGGCGAAATATTCGATATGTATGAGATGACTGCCGCTCATAAAACCTTACCTATTCCGTCTTACGCCCAAGTAACTAACCTGGAAAATAACAAAACCGTGGTCGTTCGCATAAACGACAGAGGACCTTTCGTAGGCAATAGACTGTTGGATTTATCCTATGCTGCCGCCAAAAAAATAGGTATTCAAAGCGAGGGAACTGGGAAAGTAGAAATCAAAGCTATCTCACAAATGCAAGCTCTGCCGCAAATCCAGAAAGCCGCCGAAAGTCAAAATAAAAAAGTGTATTTTCAAGTCGGTAGTTTTGGTAGCGAAAGCAAGGCACTAAAATTGCAGGATAAAATTTCCGCACATAATATGCCAGAACCCATCATCCACGCTACAAAGCACAGAAAAAACACCTTGTATAAAGTCCAAATGGGACCTATCAAATCCACACAAAATGCTGAAATACTAAGTGACCAATTGGCAAAAATCGGTATTAAAGACCCTCAGATAGTCACTGCAAGCAGACAAAATTAGATTAACGCATGGTATAATTAGGCATCGTTTTTACCGAAACCATGCTTAATACATGACTTATCTGAAAAGTTTTCTCACTTATCGCATTTTATTTCTATTTCTATTTCTATTCTTTACCTTTGTAAAGGTCAACGCCGAAGAAGCTGAAATACTCACGCCTTCTGCGCCCACCATTGCCGCCAGCAGTTACATTCTGCAAGATTACAATACCGGCAAAGTCCTCGCAGAAAACAATGCAGATGCAAAACTGGCTCCCGCCAGTCTTACCAAAATCCTGACGGTTTACGTTGTTTTCAAAGAAATCAAAAACGGTCACTTACATCTGGAAGATTTGGTAACTATCAGCCAGAATGCTTGGAAAACCAGCGGTTCAAAGATGTTTGTTAAGGTCAACGATCAAGTTAAGGTTGTAGACTTGCTTAAAGGTGTCATTATCCAATCTGGCAATGATGCCAGCGTCGCATTAGCAGAGCATGTGGCAGGTAACGAAGCCACTTTTGCAGAATTGATGAACCAACACGCTACCCGTTTGGGTATGACCAATAGTCATTTCGAAAACAGCGACGGTCTTCCCGGCGAGAAACATTACACCTCCGCACGGGATCTCGGCATACTCACCACAGCACTAATCAAAGAATTTCCTGAGTTCTACCCCTGGTTTTCGCAAAAAGAATTCACCTACAACAAAATTACCCAGCAAAATCGTAACATGCTGTTGGGGCGTGATGACTCGGTAGATGGCGTAAAAACCGGACATACTGAGGAAGCGGGTTATTGCTTGGTTGCTTCTGCGTTACGTAGCGGAATGCGCCTAATTTCGATAGTCATGGGTACCGAAAGCATGGTTGCACGGGCTAACGAAAACCAAACTCTACTTAATTACGGATTTCGTTTTTTTGAATCGCATCGTCTTTACGAGGGCAGAAAATCAATAAACGAAGCCAGAATCTGGAAAGGTGCTACTGAAAATATAGCATTGGGTTTGGCTGAGGATCTTTACGTCACCATTCCGCGTCGCCGTTATAATGAATTGAAAGCCTCTATTAATGTTGATAAACAGATTATTGCGCCCGTAAAAGCAGGTGATAAATTAGGCTCAGTGACTGTCAAGCTTAAAGATGAGTTACTGACTACCAAAGACTTAATCGCACTTAATGAAGTCGAAAAAGGCGGCATATTCAGACGGCTTTATGATAGCGTGCTAATGATGATAAAGAAAAACAATGGGTAATGAAATCGTTTACCTAAATGGTCAATACTTACCGTTAGCTGATGCCAAAATCTCGGTTATGGACAGGGGTTTTTTGTTTGGTGATGGTGTTTATGAGGTCATCCCAGCCTATTTCGGGCATTTATTCCGTCTTGAAGATCACCTGGAACGCCTTGATAACAGCTTAAAATCCATCCGCTTGCAGAATCCACATAGCCATGAGCAATGGCGCAACTTACTTGCCCCATTGCTTAAGCATGGCGAAGATCAATCCGTTTATCTCCAGATTACCCGTGGTGTTGCGCCCAAAAGAGACCATGCGTTTCCCCAACATGTCACGGCTACCGTGTTTGCGATGGTGTCCGGCATTACTCCGCACGCTGATCCAGATAACGGTGTCAAAGCACTCAGCATGGAAGATAGCCGTTGGAAGCTGTGCCATACCAAGGCAATCACCTTATTAGCCAACGTTCTGCTTAGGCAGGAAGCCATAGACCATGACTGCGCTGAGGCAATCTTATTCAAAGACGGATATTTGACTGAAGGTGCAGCCAGCAATGTGTTTGTCGTAATCGGCGGTGTGTTGATGACACCACCTAAAAGTCCTGCAATTTTGCCAGGAATAACGCGAGATGTAATTTTAGAGATCGCCAGAAAAAATAACATTCCTTGCCGCGAACAGGCCATTTCTATGGATGATTTAAAGAAAGCGGACGAAATATGGATAACCAGCTCCACCCGCGAAATCATCCCTGTAGTTGAACTGGATTCTGAAAAGATTGCAGACGGCAAACCAGGGTCGCTTTGGAAAATGTTTTACAAACTTTTCCAGGAACACAAAAAGTCTTTACGGTGAGCGAGGAAACCAATTTTGAATTTCCTTGCCAGTTTGCCATTAAAGCAATGGGCAAAAGTGATTTTGAGTTTGATTTACTGGTCATTGAAATTGTCCGTCGTCACGTACCCGATAACGAAAAGGCAGTAACTACCAGACCGAGTAAAGATGGCAATTATCTGGCGGTAACTGTCCTGATAGAAGCGTCCAGTAAACAACAACTGGATGCAATCTATCAAGATTTAACAGATCATCCGCTGGTTTTAATGGCTTTGTAAAGACACGTAACAGCTTTCTACTCCCAGCTTGATAATTGAACTGAAACCCTTCGATACACTCAGGAAAGTTCTGTCGAAGCTCTTTGGCCTTTAGGCAAAACCATTGATAATCCGTGAACTTGGCTTGCAACCTTACGAAACCATCTGGCAAGATATGCAGCAATTCACCCAAAAACGCACGGACGAAACAAACGATGAAGTCTGGATTTTGGAACACCTACCCGTTTACACTTTGGGGTTGAATGGTAAAACGGAACACCTGTTGAACCCTGGCGACATACCTGTCATCCAGTGCGACAGGGGCGGACAAGTGACCTACCATGGGCCAGGACAATTGGTGGTTTATACCTTACTCGACATCAAGCGTTTGAAACTTGGAATACGGCAATTAGTGACGCTTTTGGAGCAGGCTATGATTACAACCTTAGCGCAATTCGACATAGCCGCCGTTGCCAAACCCGAAGCACCAGGCGTTTACGTCAATGACAAAAAAATCGGTTCCATCGGCATACGCATCAAAAACAACGCGAGTTATCATGGCATAAGTCTAAACAATAACATGGACTTATCACCATTCAATCATATCAATACTTGTGGTTTTAAGGATTTACGAGTAACACAATTGGCGGATTTTGGTGTTAATATCAGCACGGCTGATCTTGCCATTCCTGTGGTTAATGCGATTAACACATCACTTAAGCTATGAATAATCAAGCACCTTCGCGGTTCACACCCGAATCGCACCAACGCAATGCGGAAAAATTGGCGCGTATTCCGATCAAAGTCGAGCAGCCCGAAACAGTTTTACGTAAACCGGACTGGATACGCATCAAAATAACCGCCAGCGACGAAATCACCCGCGTCAAACAACTGCTCCGCGAACATAAGTTGCATACCGTCTGCGAAGAAGCCGCCTGTCCCAATTTAGCGGAATGCTTTCAGCACGGCACGGCAACCTTCATGATTATGGGCGACCTGTGTACCCGCCGCTGCCCATTTTGCGATGTCGCACACGGCAAACCACTACCGCTTGATAAGGAAGAGCCGCAGCATTTGGCGAATGCCATAAAAGCGATGGCACTCAAATACGTCGTCATTACCTCGGTTGATCGGGATGATTTACGCGACGGCGGGGCAGGGCATTTTGCCGATTGCATCAAGCAAATTCGTCAACAAACACCTGGCACTAAAATAGAAATCCTGGTACCTGACTTTCGTGGACGCATCGACAAAGCGGTTGCTATCCTGGCAAATGAGCCGTGCGATGTATTCAACCACAACCTGGAAACCGTACCCAGACTGTATAAACAAGTCCGTCCAGGTTCCGATTACCAAGGCTCGTTGAATCTGCTCAAGCAATTTCACGAAGTCCAACCAACTGTTCCCACCAAATCTGGTTTGATGTTGGGAGTAGGAGAAGGAAAAACAGAAGTCCACCAAGTCATGCAGGATTTGCTGGCACATGGCTGCTCCATGTTGACCTTGGGGCAATACTTACAACCCAGCAAAGCCCATCTCCCCGTCAAAGCCTACATTACCCCCGCCGAGTTTGACGAATACGGCAAGATTGCAAAGGCAATGGGTTTTAAACAAGTCGCCAGTGCGCCGATGGTGCGGTCATCCTATCATGCTGATTTGCAAGCAAAAGGAGTTGTTGGTTAATGATAATTCCAATGACAGATTGAACCTACATCGCTAAACATTACAGATTACGCGCAATTTCAGGGAAAATTTCAGATACCGTTTGTTCTAGTTTGATCGGCGTTATTAAGTTATCTTCATTCAATGAATTGCAATGCCAATTTTCCAGCTTGTTTGCTGGGCTTTTCTGTCCATAAGGCTAACAGTCCGTGTTTTGTAACAACTAATCTGGGGTGAGTTGCGGCATTGTTTGCAGTGGTTAATCGTGTTGCGGGTGACCAAGTTAATCCGTCA
>NZ_CBAROL010000043.1:0-16967 GCF_964779595.1 Methyloglobulus sp. | reverse complement strand
AACTACAATGACGAGTACGGATAGCGGGGAGTTCAATCTACGAGACAGGCTTTAAGCCTAAGGATGGGTACGACTTCCCCGTTACCCTCCCGATGATCAACCGGGGATTCTGACCTTTTGAGAGCTCAGAATCAAGATATAAGGTTGGGTTAGACGCACATGGCAACTTGGCAAAACAATGACCGAAGCTAAGGTGCGTCGTAACCCAACATTGGGCGTTCATCAAATCTCCGAATGTTGGGTTACGGCTCGCCCAACCGCCGAGTATTCATGATCGTCAGCGAAATGCGAGCCTAACCCAACCTACATATTTAATAGAAAGATAGAAATTGTTTAACAAAGGATCAAACTTGAAACCAGTAAAAATAGGCATCATCGGCTTAGGTACAGTCGGCGGCGGCACGGTGAATGTGCTGAAACGCAATGCAGAAGAAATTGCGCGCAGGGCAGGACGACAAATCATTGTCACTCGTGCGTCAGCCAAGGATTTAAGCAAACAACGTATTTGTGATACCCAAGGTATTACTCTCACGACCGACCCTTACGAAATCATCAACGACCCTGAGATAGAAATCGTCTTGGAGTTGATTGGCGGTGCGGGTGCGGTGAAAGACATGGTGTTGGCGGCAATTGCCAACGGCAAGCATGTCGTCACCGCCAATAAATCGCTGATCGCCTTGCACGGCAACGAGATTTTCGCCAAGGCCAGCGAGCAGGGCGTGATTGTCGCCTTTGAAGCGGCTGTTGCTGGCGGCATTCCCATCATTAAAGCCATCCGCGAAGGCTTGAGCGGCAACCAGATTCAGTGGCTCGCTGGCATTATCAACGGGACAGGCAATTTCATCCTGACCGAAATGCGTGATAAAGGCCGCGATTTTTATGATGTCCTAGCAGAAGCCCAAGCTCTTGGCTATGCCGAAGCCGACCCTACTTTTGATGTCGAAGGTATTGATGCGGGGCATAAGCTCACTATCCTAGCGTCGATTGCGTTTGGTATTCCCTTGCAGTTCGATAAGGTCTTCACAGAAGGCATTACCCAGATTACCCGCGCCGATGTGGAATATGCCGAGCAATTGGGTTATCGCATCAAGCATTTAGGCATTGCCCGAAAAATGCCAGAAGGTATTGAATTAAGGGTTCACCCGACATTGATACCTGAACGCAGGTTAATTGCTAACGTGGATGGCGTGATGAATGCTATCGTGGTTAAAGGTGATGCGGTAGGGCCTACGCTGTATTACGGCGCTGGTGCAGGTGCTGATCCGACGGCTTCATCAGTCGTAGCGGATGTTATCGACGTGGTGAGGGCATTAACCAGTGACCCTGAAAACCGCGTTCCGCATCTGGCATTTCAAGCCGATGCCTTGGTGGATATTCCGGTTTTGCCGCCAGAGCAATTTAAGACCGCTTATTATTTACGGCTTAATGCGGAAGACAAACCCGGCGTGTTGGCCGACGTTACCCGTATCCTTGCCAAACACCAGATCAGTATTGATGCCATTATCCAGAAAAAAGCGCTGGACGACAGGGCACTGATACCTATTATTTTGCTCACACAAATCACCCTTGAAAAAGAAATGAATGCTGCAATTGCCGAGATTGAGTCGCTGTCTACCGTGACCGGAAAAGTCAACCGCATTCGCCTGGAAACTTTAGGATAACCATGTCAAATCATAAACACCACACGGGTTTAATCAATCGCTACCGTGATCGTTTGCCAGTCAACGATGAGACTCGTATTATCACTTTAAATGAAGGCAATACCCCTTTGATAAAGTTAGAAAATATTCCGAGAATGATCGGTAAAGATGTCGAAATTTTCGTCAAGTTTGAGGGCTTGAATCCGACGGGTTCGTTCAAAGACCGCGGCATGACGATGGCGATTACCCAAGCTGTCTCGGAAGGTTGTAAAGCGGTGATCTGCGCGTCTACCGGAAATACCTCGGCTTCGGCGGCGGCTTATGCAGCGCGGGCTGGCATCAAATCTTTCGTTTTGATTCCCGATGGCAAGATTGCGATGGGTAAGCTGGCGCAAACCCTTATGTACGATGCGACGATTATCCAGATTAATGGGAATTTCGACCAAGGCATGAATTTGGTCAAAGAAATAGTCGATCACGCGCCAGTGACGATTGTGAATTCCATTAACCCTTATCGTCTGCAAGGGCAAAAAACGGCAGCTTTTGAGATTGTTGATGATTTAGGCGATGCACCCGATTACCATTGTTTGCCCGTGGGCAATGCCGGAAATATCTCGGCTTACTGGATGGGTTACAAAGAATATTCAACTGATAGCGCAACACATAAAGCGGTAACCAAAAAACGTCCCGTGATGTGCGGTTATCAGGCGGCAGGTGCAGCGCCGTTTCTGGCAGGTCATCCCATTGAACATCCAGAAACCATCGCCACCGCCATCCGTATCGGCAATCCGCAATCTTGGGATTTTGCCTGGGCGGCGCACAATGAATCCGGTGGTTGGTTTGATAAATTTACTGACGAAGAAATCTTGGTAGCACAAAAAATGCTGACCCAATACGAGGGCATTTTCTGTGAGCCAGCCTCGGCAATATCACTTTCAGGTGCTGTCAAAGACATTAAATCTGGCAAAATTCCAGAAGGTAGCAGAATAGTTTGTACGTTGACGGGTAATGGAATAAAAGATCCCGATACCGCCATCAAACAATGTGTTTCAGCGCGCATGGTGACTATAGAGCCGGAGTTGAATGCGGTTAAGAAGGCGATTTTGGATAATATGTAATCTGATTTGTAGAGTGGATTAGATTATTGAACCCCAACACATCGAAACCCCAAATGTTTGGGGTCGCGCACTCAGCCACAACCTACGTCCCTATGATATTGATTAAGCCAAAATCCCAACATCAATGAAATCAAGCAAATTATTTGGCTTACATTCGGTACAGGCAGCAATAGATTATTCACCGAGTAAAATCATGCGGGTTTGGATTGACTCACAGCGTTTGGATAAGCGGCTGAGTACAATCATTGATGACCTCACGGCGCTGGGCATTGAGCCGGAAAAAACGGACAGGAAAAAACTTGACCGTTTGGCTGACGGCAATAATCATCAAGGCATTGCGATGGAAGTCGAAATGCCGGGTGAGCAATGTGAAAGCGATTTAAAGACGATGGTGGAAAACTTGACCACCACCGCATTGTTGCTGGTGTTGGATAACGTGCAAGACCCCCATAATTTTGGCGCTTGTTTGCGAACTGCGGATGCAACAGGCGTACATGGCGTTATTATTACTAAAGATAATGCTACTGGCATTACGCCGACAGTGTGTAAGGTCGCCAGTGGCGCGGCAGAAACTGTGCCAGTTTATCAAGTGACTAATTTAGCAAGAACGCTGCGTTGGCTTAAGGGTGAAGGTATTTGGATCATGGGTGCTGCTGGTGAAGCGGAGCAAACCGTTTATCAAACCGATTTGACTGTGCCTATGGCGTTGGTTATCGGTGCGGAAGGCAAAGGGCTTAGGCGGCTGACCAAGGAAAACTGTGATTTGTTGATAAAGTTGCCGATGCTGGGGCAGGTAGAAAGCCTTAATTTATCTGTTGCCACGGGCGCATTTCTTTACGAAACTGTTCGGCAGCGCTCAATTACCAACTAACAGATGCAATCTCATACAACACACCAGCTTCAAGGTGAAAATTTAAGCTGTGTCCGCGACGACAGGGAGTTGTTTGCAAACCTGGATTTTACTATACATACAGGGCAGGTTTTGCTGTTGGAAGGTAAAAATGGCAGTGGTAAAACGTCTCTGTTACGCATCATCTGCGGTTTTCGTGAGCCTGATACTGGGGCAGTTTCGTGGTGTGGAGAAGAAATTCCGCAAAGCCAGTATTATTCGGATATGGCTTATGTCGGGCATTTGGACGGCATTAAAAAAGAACTGACCGTGCAGGAAAATTTGAGGTTGTCTCTGGCGCTTGGTCAGCCTGGAAAATTGTTTATCCAACAGGCTTTGGAAAAAGTGCAATTGATCGGTTATGACGATACCTTGATCCAAGCCTTATCAGCAGGGCAAAAGCGGCGTTTATCGTTGGCGCGGCTGCTGATTACCCATAATGTCTTGTGGATACTGGATGAGCCGTTTACTTCATTAGATAAACAAGGCATCGTGCTGGTTGAGTCTTTAATGGCTGAACATTGTTCGACTGGCGGCATGATCGTCATGACCTCGCACCATGACATTAATCTGCAATCTATTGATGTGCAAAGCATAAGGTTATCTTGATGGCAATGATTGATGCGTTTACCGCGATTGTTCGCCGTGATTTGGTATTGGCTATGCGCCGACGATCAGAGATTGCCAATCCGGTGCTGTTTTTTATCCTGGTGATCACTTTATTTCCGCTAGGCATCGGGGCGCAGCCGAAATTATTGCAAGCGATTGCCCCTGGGATCATTTGGGTATCGGCGTTACTGGCGACCATGCTGTCTTTAGATAGCCTGTTCCGTTCTGATTTTGACGACGGCTCGCTAGAGCAGATTTTGTTAAGTCCACATCCAACTTCGATCCTGGTGTTAGGCAAAATAACGGCCCATTGGTTGACGACAGGCTTGCCATTGTTGATTGTTGCACCCTTATTGGCAGTCTTTTTAGGGATGCCTAACCAATCCTTAAGCATTCTACTGTTAACATTATTCCTTGGGACACCGATATTAAGTTTGATTGGGGCAGTCGGGGTTGCCTTGACGGTTGGGTTACGGCGTGGAGGGATGATTTTATCGTTGCTGGTGTTGCCTTTGTACGTGCCGGTGTTGATTTTTGCCAGCAATGCCGTCGAAATGGCAAGCACTGGTTTACCTGTCACTGCACAAATTAATATTTTGATTTCAATGCTGTTGATGGCATTGGTGTTAGCGCCGTGGCCGACGGCTGCCGCACTAAAAATGAGTATAAATTCATAATATCCCGTAAAATAGTTGCATCATCAAAGCAAAATGGAGTGTAGCAGTATGGGTTCGGACAAATATCTTTCCGTTTTTACCGTAGCAACTGAGCAACAAAGAAAAGAGAACTTTGAAGACTATTGGAAATTTACCCAGCAGCACGGCGGCGAATTGTTTGAGGCCGATAAAGATTTAGCAAAAAAGCGCGCTCGTCTTAAATATTTTGAGGACAACCCAGTGCACTTGCGTACGCCTTTGGCAAATCCCGATGCTTTTTATCGCAACTATGTTGACATGAAAGACGATCCGAAAACCTTGGATCGAATGACGCTTATGCTCACGGGGATCTACAAATTTGCCCGTCACGAATGGGTGGGTATTAAGGGCGCATGGGATGTGGTGCCAGATATGGCAAATTCCCACTCTGTTGAAGACAAAATCAGCCGTGTACATTTGGCGGAAGAGTTTTGTCATGCCCGTTTATTCAACGAAATGCTGCGTACCTGCGGCTTGGATAAAGTGGAATGGGTGCCATTAAGCCCCTGGAAAGAGTGGGTTTATGAACAATTTCCCAAATTGCCTGGTGTGATATTGGATGCCCCTGCTTTTGTAACCGAATTGATGGGTGTTTCTTTCTATTTGCATCTTGACAGGTTATTTGATGATGTTTTGGCTGATGAGCCAGAAGTCAAGCAACGCTTACGCGAGTTGTTGAATGAAATCACCATCGACGAAGTTGCCCATGTTGGACAACGCAGAAACTTTCTCGGGCCGATTGCGACTAAGCTTTCAAAAATGATGGTCGTGCCGTTATTCACAATGTTCTATCGGGATATTCCCGAAATAGGGCAATTATTTAATGTTGACCAAATGATTAAAGATGGTTTGGCGTTTGATTTTACCGCTGTACCTGATGATCTGGTTGACAAGAGTTGGATACCTTCGTATTGCAAGGCTTAACGAATCAAAAAACAAGCCGCAAGGTTGCGGCTTGTTAGCCAACTGATTTTGAATCACCGCCTTTGAGTTAACTCCTTATGTTTTTAGTGCCAGATTCGGTCGTGCGGTTTTTTCATCGCATGGCTTCTCCTCCACATTTTTACGCGTTTTCTGAGCGTTTAATGCCATGGTTAGTCGTCTTATTTCTGTTACTAACGGTAACTGGACTTTACGGCGGCTTGTATCTTGCGCCGCCGGATTACCAGCAAGGCGATAGCTACCGCATCATCTACATTCATGTGCCTGCCGCTTGGATGTCGCTGTTCATCTATGTGGTGATGGCGATTGCCGGAGCGATTGGCTTGATTTGGCGAATCAAACTAGCTGAAATTGTCATGATTAGCAGCGCATCCGTTGGGGCTAGTTTTACCTTCATTGCGCTGGTGACTGGTTCTTTATGGGGTAAACCTATGTGGGGTACATGGTGGGTCTGGGATGCGCGGTTGACATCGGAATTGATTCTGCTTTTTTTGTACCTGGGCATAATTGGCTTGTATGGCGCAATTGATGACAAACGCACAGCTTCTAAGGCCGTCGCTATCCTGGCTTTGGTGGGCGTTGTCAATATACCGATTATTCATTATTCGGTTGAATGGTGGAACACCCTGCATCAAGGGCCGACCGTAGCGAAAATGGACAAGCCGTCGATACATGTCAGTATGCTAACGCCATTGTTGCTTATGGCCTTGGCGTTCAAAGTTTACTATGCGATTGCCTTGATACTGCAAGCGCGAGTTGAGCTATTGCAACGCGAACGTAATTCCCAGTGGGTTAAAACGAAGGCAGTTGAGGAAGGTGGCCTATGAGTCTACAAGAATTCTTGGCGATGGGTGGATACGGGTTTTACGTGTGGACATCCTATGGTATCTGCCTAGTCGTGCTGCTTGCCAATGTGGTTATACCCATTATTCAACGTAAAAATTTTTTAAGACAACAAGCGCTTAAGCAAAAACGGCAAGACTTATGAAACCCGCAAGAAAACAGCGATTGATCCTTATCGGATTGATGGTGCTTGGTGCAAGTTTAGCGACTGCATTTGCACTCAAATCATTCAACGATAATCTGATGTATTTTTTTCCTCCCACCGACGTGGTGGAAGGAAAAGCGCCCAAAGATGCCTTGTTCCGCTTGGGTGGTATGGTCATCAAAGGCTCGGTAGAAAGGCCGGATAAGGGCATGATGGTGCGTTTTAAGCTGACCGATTTCAATAAAGAAGTGACCGTTGAATACACGGGCATCCTGCCGGACTTGTTCAGGGAAGGGCAGGGCATCGTCGCACACGGTCGGTTAAACGCACAAGGCGTTTTTATTGCCGAAGAAGTGCTGGCAAAGCATGATGAGAACTATATGCCGCCGGAAGTTAAGGCAACTTTGAAGAATCCCGCAAACTCTCCAGCAGGGCAAGCTCAATGATTCCTGAGCTTGGACATTTTTCCCTGATTCTTGCCTTGTGCATGGCTGTGATCCTAGCCATCGTACCTATCGTCGGTGCTACCCGCTCCACATCCGGCTGGATTGCGGTAGCCAGACCTACGGCCTTTGCCCAATTGCTATTCGTAGCGATAGCCTACGGTTGCTTGACTTACAGTTTTTTGACGCACGATTTCTCGGTGAAATATGCAGCGATGAATTCAAATACCGCCTTGCCAGTTTTGTATTTGGTTTCAGGCGTTTGGGGCGCACATGAAGGTTCCTTGTTGCTCTGGGCTTTGGTGTTATGTTGTTGGACAGCTTTGGTGGCAAGATTCAGCCGTGCCATTCCAGATGCAACGGTTGCACGGGTCTTGGGCGTAATGGGCATGATTTCCATCGGTTTTCTCCTATTCCTGTTATTGACATCAAATCCGTTTGAACGACTGTTCCCAGCACCCGTTGAAGGGCGCGACTTAAATCCCTTATTGCAAGATGTCGGCCTTGCGATACATCCACCCATGCTCTATATGGGCTACGTCGGTTTTTCCGTGGCGTTTGCTTTTGCGATTGCCGCGTTGATGCAAGGCCGGCTTGATGCAGCTTGGGCGCGTTGGTCTAGGCCGTGGACGACGATTGCTTGGACGTTTTTAACGCTAGGTATCGCATTAGGCAGTTGGTGGGCATATTATGAATTAGGCTGGGGCGGCTGGTGGTTTTGGGATCCGGTTGAAAATGCGTCCTTCATGCCCTGGTTAGTTGGTACCGCGTTGATCCATTCCCTAGCGGCAACCGAGAAACGCGGTGTCTTTAAAACCTGGACGGTTTTGCTGGCAATTTTTGCGTTTTCATTAAGTCTATTGGGGACATTCCTAGTGCGTTCCGGCGTGTTGACATCCGTCCATGCCTTCGCGAGCGACCCAGCCAGAGGTTTGTTTATCCTGATATTTTTGGCGATTGTTATTGGTGGCTCCTTGTTGCTATATGCCGTTCGCGCACCTGCCGTTAAATCCAGTGCGACTTTTGAGCCGGTTTCTAGGGAATCGGTGATTCTCATCAATAATGTGTTACTCGTCGTGACTGCTGCCAGTATTTTGCTGGGTACGTTGTACCCATTGGTTATTGATGCTTTAGGTTTGGGCAAGATTTCAGTCGGTCCACCGTATTTTAATGCCGTATTCATCCCGTTAATGGCACCTTTGGCGATTGCCGTGGGCTGTGGGATGTTATTACGTTGGAAACGCGATAGCCTTGGTGACCTTACTTCCAGGGTGCGCTGGTTAATCCTAAGTTGTCTGGTAGGTGGAATGACATTACCATTGCTTATGCCCTTTTATTCCTGGGCTGCGGCATTGGGATTGACGTTAGCTTTATGGACAGTGGCAATGACCGTGCTTTCTTTCATTGATCGACTGGGTGATAAAGGCTTGTCATGGGAACGTCTGGCAAAAATACCCGCCGGATTTTATGGCATGACCATTGCCCATCTTGGGATTGCTGTATTTGTGGTTGGCATAACCCTGACTTCCGTTTATAGCGTCGAGAAAGATAGTCGTATGGCTCCTGGCGAAATACTTGAACTTTCCGGTTATCAATTCAAATTCCAAGGCATCAAACAAGCCCAAGGTCCTAATTACATTGCCCAGCAGGGCTTGATAACCGTGAGTCATGATGGCATGGCGGATGTTACGCTCGAACCGCAAAAACGAGTTTATCAAGTCCAAAAGATGCCAATGACGGAAGCGGCAATTGATGCCGGATTATTTAGGGATCTGTTCGTTGCAATCGGCGAACCTCTGGGTGATGAAGGTGCATGGAGTTTAAGAATTTATTACAAAGCCTTTATCCGCTGGATATGGTTGGGGGCGATATTCATGGCGGTAGGTGGATTGTGTGCCACCTGCGATAAGCGTTATCGGACAAGAAAAATGTTTAGCAACTCATAAGCTGGAAATAGCGAGAATGAAGCTAAAAAACCTGAAAATTACCAACTTTCGCTGTTTTGAGTCATTATCAATTGAATTGGATGAGCAATTGACTGTGCTGGTGGCAAAAAACGGTCAAGGAAAATCATCCGTGTTGGATGCCATCCGTATTGGATTGTGGCCTTTTGTAAAAGGTTTTGATTTAGCTAGAAATCCTGCTAGCGATGCCAGGAATACTATCAGTATTGATGATGTTAGGATAACTTTTAAAAAACCAAATCGACAAATGCTACGCCAATTGCCAAGCAAAATAGCATTCGAGGGTGATTGGGATATTGATTTAAAAGTAAAAGGGTTCGACCAATATAAGAAAACTTGGAACTGGACGCGGATTCGTGACAGCGAAGCCAAGGGTACGAAAACCAAGGAAAGAGGAGCTGCCAGATTAATCAAACTTTTGGCATCTATTACTCAAGATTTCGCCAGAGATCCAGAGAGTCACGAGATTGATTTACCTGTTATGGGTTACTACGGTACTGGGCGGCTTTGGAGTCAAAAGCGTTTAACTGAAGGCAAAACTGTCCGTGGCATAGAAAATCCCGATTTTTATATGCGGTTATTTGCTTATCGGGATTGTCTTGATCCCGCGCCTTCCTATAAGCATTTTGCAGATTGGTTTACTTGGGTATTTGAATGTTATCGAGAAGACCAAATTAAACAATCGGAAACAGGCTGGTCACCTGAGATAGATTCTGTTTGGATGAACACTATTAAAGTAGTACAACAAGCCATCGACAGTGTTTTATACGAAACAGGATGGCACACCTTAGAATATAGTGTAAGCCATGAAAAATCACTCGTGCTTAATCATGATGAACATGGCATATTAAAAGTCGAGTTACTGAGTGACGGCATTCGTGGTGTATTGGCAATGGTCGGTGATGTTGCTTATCGTTGCATCAAACTGAATCCCCATTTAGGCTTGGATGCAGCGAAAGAAAGTCACGGTGTGGTAATGATTGATGAAGTCGATATGCACCTGCATCCAGCTTGGCAGCAGACGATATTGGGAAATTTAATCAAAGCCTTCCCTAAAATTCAGTTTATTGTCACTACCCATAGCCCACAGGTAATTTCAACCGTATCGGGACATCAGATTAGAATTCTGGAAGGTAATCATGTTTTGTCGGTTGAAGAGGAGGGAACGCAAGGTGCTGAAGCATCGCGCATATTAAAGGAGGTATTCGGTGTTGAATTGCGGGCGCAACATTTGGAAATTGTAAAAAAACTGAACCGTTATCTAAAGTTAGTCGATGATGATAAATGGGATACTTCAGAAGCATTAGCACTTCGCCAAGAACTTGACGATTGGGGTCGTGGACATGAGCCGGAACTGGTAAAGGCAGATATTGATATTCGCATGAAGGAGTATCAACGTAAGTCATGAAAACCTGTTTAAAGGGAAAAGCCCCAGATTTACTAACACAATATCAAAGCAATAACCCTGATGCAACTTGGGAACAGTTTAAAGATGAATGTCAACAAGGCTACAAGGATGTGCAAAGCCAGTTAAGACAAGATCAAGGTAATCTTTGTTGCTATTGTGAAATTGAGACTAGACAAGCGTTTGGCATAGGCAAAGATGATTTTCGCGTTGAGCACTTTCATCCTAAATCGGATACAGATAACAATGGTGTTAGCCACAACTGGGGCTTAGATTGGCAAAATATGTTGGGGTGTTGCCACGGTGGTTCAGAAAAATATGTTACTGATGCCAAAGAAAGATATATATCGACAAATGCACAGAGACATTCCGATACATTGAAAGGCGAGTTCATATTAGATGATGAAATTTTAAATCCTCTTAAAATCCCACCATTTCCTATATTATTCAAGGCAAATCGACGAGATGGCAGTTTTTCAGTTCTTGATGATAATTGCCGGAAAGTCGGCGTTAATGTAGACAAAGCTAACGGTTACTTGGCTGCTGATAAACTCAATTTAAACTCAGAAAAATTAAAAGATCTTAGGAAAAAAGCTATGGATGCTTTAAATGAGCAAATCCAAGAAGAACTTTCACGTGGTTTAACCATAGACCAAGCAATCTTAAATATTACGAAAGCTCAGTTAAGAAAAAATGACCAAGCGTATTGGCCTGCTTTTTTTACCACGATAAGAGGTTATCTTGGTGCTGAAAATTATTTACAAAGTATTCACTATGCAGGTTGAAAATCCAATATGCTAACTCTAAGCACATTCTAAATATAATGCTTAAGTACATAATCCCATTGATATTGTTCATCGTCCTGGCTGTGTTTTTGGCGTTGGGCTTAAAAGGCAAGCCTGGCGAAATTCCTTCGCCTTTGCTAAACAAACCTGCACCAGTATTTTCCGCACCCAAACTCAACGCGCCAAATGAGAAGCTATCACCAGCAGATTTGAAAGGAAAAGTCTGGTTGTTTAATGTCTGGGCTTCCTGGTGTGTTTCCTGCCGTGCGGAACACCCTATAATCAATCAGTTGGCACAACAGCAAGCGGCGATTATTATAGGCTTGAATTATAAAGATGATCCCGAAGCTGCAAAAAAGTGGTTGGCAACACTGGGCAATCCCTATAACGACAGCGTTATGGATGCAGATGGACGGATTGGTATTGATTGGGGCGTTTATGGCGTACCGGAAACATTCGTGATGGATAAACAAGGTATCGTCCGATACAAGCATACTGGGCCAGTGACAGAAGAGGACGTGCAAAACACGTTTATCCCTTTGATAGCCAAATTACAGGCGGAACCATGATGAAGCTGTGGTTTTTTGTATTAATCCTGCTTATTTCTGCCCAAGGCTTTGCGATTGACGATCATCAACTTGCAAATCCTGAACAACAAAAAACTTACGAAATCATCATTTCAGAATTACGTTGCTTAGTTTGCCAAAACCAAACCATTGCCGACTCCAATGCTGAACTCGCAAGTGATTTACGTAGGCAAGTCTTTGAAATGCTACAACAAGGCAAATCCAAGGAAGATATTATCCAGTTCATGACCGACCGTTACGGCGATTTTGTTTTGTATAATCCGCCTTTAAAAACTAAAACTGCTTTGCTTTGGTTAGGGCCGATTGCTTTCCTGATAACAGGGTTCATCATGATTTTCTGGTTCATCCGCCGTAAAAAGACAGCGGCAATAATGCCAATAGATAAGGACAAACAGGAAAAAATGCGCCGTCTCTTATCAGAAAATAATGAAAGCAGTGCTGAAAATGGAGATCAGTCTTGAATAGCGTATTTTGGCTTGTTGCCAGCGCAATGGTCTTGATTGCGTTGCTGATTATTTTGCCGCCTTTGTGGCGCAAACCTGACAATAAAGCAGCAGATGATTTGGATCAGCGCAATATCAAGATTGCGCGGGATCGACTGGCAGAATTGCAAGCGAATAAAGAGTCAGGTGGCTTAAGCCAAGCCCAGTATGACGAACAAGTTGCCGAGTTGGAGCTGGCATTAAGCGACGATCTTGAGCTGATAAATCCAACCATCAACACACATAGCCAAGGCCGTTGGTTAGTTTATGTGCTAGTTGCCGCCATCCCCTTTTTATCAGCGTCGTTTTATTGGACGTTGGGTGATTATCAAGCCATAGGCCGTGTTGATGAACCTACCCAAGCAAGCCAAACAGACTCAGCAATGCCCAGCCCCGAAGTCATCAACAAAATGGTGGCAGGATTAGCCGAAAAATTAAAGCAGGAACCCAAAAATCTTGAAGGTTGGTTGATGTTAGGGCGTTCTTACAAGATGCTACAACGGTTTCCAGAATCCGTTGAAGCCTTTGCTCATGCGTATCAATTGGCAGGGGAGAAGGTCGAGGTTATGTTGCCTTACGCGGAAATTATCGCATTATCTAGCGACAATACATGGGCCGGAAAACCGCTTTCACTGGTAATGAAAGCGTTAACAATCGATCCCAAAAATCTGAACGGCTTATGGTTTGCGGCAATAGCAAATGCACAGCAAGGGGATAAGAAAACAGCAGTAGGCTATTTGCGAAAATTAGAAGCGGTTTTACCTGCTGACTCCCCAGATAAGCAACAAATCCATGAATTAATAGTAAATTCTGAAAATGCACTGGCTAATTCTGGGTCAGCAACATCATCAAGATCTGCCGTGTCACCTGGAGTTTCTGTTGCTATTCAAGTCAGTATGGCTATCGAATTACAAGCCGATGCCAAGCCGGAAGATACGGTCTTCGTCTACGCCCAAGCTTTATCCGGTCCCAAAATGCCGTTGGCGATTGTGCGTAAACAGGTGAAGGATTTGCCTTTATCCGTTAGCCTGACTGACGCACAGTCGATGCTACCTAATATGAAGCTCTCCAACTTCAAACAAGTTAGATTCTTGGCGCGAATTTCTAAATCAGGCAATCCTATGCCGCAAACAGGCGACTTGATTGGGGTGATTGAACAAGCAACGCTTGCAGACCATAAGGAACACAAGATAATCATTAATGATCGAATGAAATAGGCACTTTGACCTAAGTATGAACGAACAACGCCTAATCGAACTGGAAATAAAAGCCGCTTATCAAGAAGACCTGCTGCAAGAATTGAATAAAATAGTCACTCAACAGCAGTACCAGATACACCTTCTGGAAAAAACCTGCCAACTTCTGCATGAACGGATGAGTAGCTTCTGGCATGAGCAGAATGAAGAAATTATCGACCAACCCCCGCCGCATTATTAAAATATTCCTACTTAAGATTACCCGCTATCTCTATGATAGGACTATAATTATTAGCTGAACACTAGGTTTAGGGAAAGCACCTGTTGAGTTAATCGGAATCACTTGGCGTGAACGGGCATGAATGCTGTAATAAAAATTATAAAAATCTGCATTTCGGTCTTATTGATTGGTGTCTCAGGTTTGTTATTTTGCCAATCAAGTACGGGCATTCTTTTTGAAGAGGAAGTCGGCTTAGATTGGCTGTTTAAGCTCAGAGGCACTTTGCCGTCACCAGCCGATGTCATTATTATTTCGATAGATCAAGCGTCTACCGAAATTTTACACTTACCGGATGACCCCGAACAATGGCCTCGTACCTATTATGCTAATCTTGTTGAGACAATAAATCAGCAAAAACCTGCCCTCATTGCCTTCAATATCCATTTCGGTGAAGCTCGAGAACCTGAAACTGACTTAATGCTGGCTAAGGTGATGGCTGCAAATAAAAATGTCATTCTCAGCAACTATCTAAAGCAATATTCTGTTCCAGCAGTTTCATCGCAACAAGAAATTCGTTATGAACGGGTGATTGAACCTATCCCCGTGTTAAGCCACGCAGCACTGGGTACCGCCCCTTTCCCACTGCCAAAAACATCCTCTACCGTAAAGGAGTTCTGGACCTATAAGCACAGTGCTGGCGATATTCCGACGTTTCCGGTTAGTATCTTTCAGTATTTTGTTATTGAACAAGCGTATCCAGAAGTGCTTCAGCTATTAAGCCAGATCGATCCTGAGCTGCATGCCTTGCTACCAAAAACATTTGTTCAGCTCACCCGAAAGTTCAGAACGATACAAATATTTCAGGATATTCATACCGCATTCTCAAAAGATGCCGAGACTTTGGAGCAATTGGCTCAGTTGATAGCCGGTGGACAGTATACCACTCGAAAAAAGCAACTATTACAATCCTGGTTAGCCTTGTTGAATAGCGATGAACGGCTGTATTTGAACCATTACGGCGATGTTGGTGCGATTACCACGATTCCGTTTTATCAGGCTTTAGCGACCGATCTTCTTACGCCTAACTTGTTTAAAAACAGGATCGTTTTGATTGGTTATTCGGACAATATAGAGCCGGAAAGAAATCAAGGGTTCTACACCGCTTTTTCAAAAGCCAGTGGTAAAGTCCTATCGAAATAGCAGCGACGGCGATAGCTAATCTGATCGACCAAACCTGGCTAAAGCCGTTACCCATCATCAATCAGATGTTCTTAATATTAGTGTGGGGCATTTTGTTGAGCGGAATCTTTCGGGTGTTTTCATATAAGTCCTCGATGATAGTGACTTTATTGCTAATGGCAGCCTATGTTGAATATGGTCGGTTTTTGTTGAACTCGGAAAATATCTGGATGCCCCTCGCTATCCCTATGCTCCAAGCTGTTTCTGTGCTGCTATTGCAATCCATAGGGCATTTTTTGAGGGTCGGAAAAGTATCTGGGAAATACATACCCAAAGCTGTTTTCGACGACAACACCCGCAACCCTGATGCCATGAATCAGTATGGCATATTGATGCACGGTGTTTGTATGGCAACTGATGCTGGTCAATACACTGCGTTATCAGAAACCATAAATCCGCTCCAACTCCATAAGGTGATGAACGATTATTATGCCGCTATTTTCCCTAGCGTTAAAAGTCGGCGCGGTTTGATTTCAGACGTTATCGGTGATGCCATGTTGGCGGTATGGGCGAATAAAAAAATCGATATAAAGCTAAGGCACGATGCCTGTCATGCCGCTTTGGAAATCAAATCAGCCATAGCGCGGTTCAATGACAGTAGCCAATATCATTTAGCCACTCGAATGGGTTTACACTATGGTGAAATGCGTATGGGTAACGTCGGTTCTGTTGAACATTATGAATACCGTGCAGTAGGTGATACCGTTAATACCGCAACACGGATTGAAGGATTAAATAAACTATTAGGCACCCGTATTCTGGTGTCAGCACCCGTTATAGAGGGTCTTCCTGGGTTTTTTAGCAGAGAGTTGGGTATATTTCTGTTAAAAGGCAAAGCAAATACGGTGAAAATATATGAATTGATTGGGCAAGTTGACGAAGTTGCTCAAACTCAAACACATTGGTCGCATTTATCGACAGCGTTTGCCAGTGCGTTAGATTTATTTAAAGATCAGCAATTGCAACAGGCTTTAGATGAGTTTCACCTTATCAATAAAACCTATCCAAACGATGGACCAACCCGTTTTTACATCAGTTACTTACAAAACAAGCTATGCGTATCATCAGAATCCAATTCTTCTGAGCAGCCTAGCAAAGAACATGCCGCAATTATAGATGTAGGTAAAATTACCACCTGATTGCACTCATGCTGCTGACGTGGTTAAATTCCATGCAAAGAAGATTGAGGTTGTGCATTACCATCATCAGGGTAGATGATATGCGTTAGAACACGGGATCGTTTCTATGTCGCAGATGACTGTTTTTGAGGGACACGCGCAGGGTAATGCCATTGTTTAGTCACCACTTGGCTGCAATAACAATAATATGTGCAATAAAACCTTTGCCCATTATGTTTTGATTAGTGCTTTGATAGCCCCAAATGCTATTGAAGCTGCACCCACTTGCCTGAAACCGATGGCTAAAGTGGCATCAGCACAGGGCAGGGTGGATGTGCAGACTTATGGAACACGGCAGTGGCAAAATATTCATAAAGAATACTCGCTTTGTCCAGGCGACAAATTGCGTACCTCCAAATGGAGTCGTGCGACCTTAACCTTAAGCAATCAAGCTGTCATCACCGTAGACCAAAGCACCACGATGACGTTTTCTGCCCCGCAGCAAAATGTCTCATCCTGGTTTATCAATTTGCTGGAAGGCAGCACCTTTTTCAGAAGCCGCCAGCCGCAACGCCTAGAAGTCCAAACCCCGTTTATCAATGCCGTCCACAAAGGCACCGAATTTATGGTCACGGTAGCCAGCCAAC
>NZ_CBAROL010000042.1:0-17123 GCF_964779595.1 Methyloglobulus sp. | reverse complement strand
GTAAAACCACGCTGATGCTGCAAGTTATCGCGGAAATCCAGAAGCTGGGCGGCACGGCGGCTTTCGTTGATGCTGAACACGCGCTTGATCCTGGTTACGCCGAGAAAATTGGGGTAAATATCGATGACTTATTAGTTTCACAGCCGGATACGGGCGAGCAAGCGCTGGAAATTACCGATATGCTGGTGCGTTCTGGTGCGGTTGATATAGTTGTGGTGGATTCGGTTGCTGCATTAACACCTAAAGCTGAAATTGAAGGCGATATGGGCGATTCCCACATGGGTTTGCAAGCACGTCTGATGTCCCAAGCGTTACGGAAACTAACCGGAAACATTAAGCGTTCCAATACCTTAGTCATCTTTATCAATCAAATCCGCATGAAAATCGGGGTTATGTTTGGTAGTCCAGAAACCACAACAGGCGGTAATGCACTTAAGTTTTATGCTTCGGTGCGGCTGGATATTCGGCGCATCGGTTCGGTAAAAAAGGGCGATGAAGTCATCGGTAACGAAACCCGCGTTAAAGTCGTCAAAAATAAGGTTGCACCACCATTCCGCCAAGCCGAATTCGAGATTTTATATGGTGAAGGTATTTCATTTTTAGGTGAGTTGGTCGATCTCGGTGTTAATTACGGATTTATCCAAAAAGCCGGTTCTTGGTACAGCTACGGCAGCGAGAAAATTGGTCAGGGTAAGGACAATGTTAAAGTCTATTTGAAAGAACATCCAGAAAAAGCCAAGGAAATTGAAGCCAAAATACGTGCAGAGGCTTTTAGCCGTCCTGTTACTGTAATTGAGCCATCCACCATTGATGAAGAATAAGGATACTCTTCGCAATCCTGATGGTATTGATGGTATGGAAAGCCCTCAGGAAAGTAAAAATATTAAGAACGCGTGTTTGCGGTTGCTGACCCGCAGGGATCACAGCCGTAAGGAAATACAGGACAAATTGGCTGTTAAAGGTTATGACCGAAGCCAAGTTTCATCGGTTGTCGATGAATTGGCGCAGCAAAGTTGGCAAGATGATACTAGGTATGCAGAAAGCTATGCCAGAGTCCGTAGCCAGAAAGGTTTCGGCCCCGTTCGTATTGCTTATGAGCTTCGGCAGCAAGGCATAAGCCAGGATACTGTTGATAAAATCGTGCAGGCGACGACTGAGGACTGGATGGCTGTTTTGGAACGTGTTTATACCAAAAAATATCCTGAGTCAGTTGAAAGAGACGGCAGCGAACGTGCTAGACGAATCCGGTTTTTACTACAGCGCGGTTTTTCTAGCACTATGATAAATATTCTATTCAAGTAATCACCCTCTAAAATCCACTTAAGTTTTACGTGTAATATGAAAAAAATGACTAGCGCTGAGTTGCGTTCGGCTTTCCTGGAGTTTTTTCGCCAGCACGGGCATTCCGTTCAGCCTTCAAGTTCCCTGGTTCCAGGTAATGATCCCACCTTGTTGTTTACCAATGCCGGTATGGTGCAATTTAAGGAACTATTCCTTGGGCGTGAGCAACGCGGTTACGTAAGGGCTGTGACCAGCCAACGTTGCGTAAGGGCAGGCGGCAAACATAACGACCTGGAAAATGTCGGTTACACGGCGCGGCATCACACTTTTTTTGAAATGCTCGGTAACTTCAGCTTTGGCGATTACTTCAAAACGGAAGCTATCCATTTTGCTTGGGATTTTTTGACGAAAGAACTTGGTATTCCTGCTGAAAAACTGTGGGTAACCGTTTTTGAAGAAGACGCGGAAGCGGAAAAAATCTGGTTGGACGATATTGGTGTTGATCCCACGCGGCTTTCAAAAATCGGTGCCAAAGACAACTTTTGGTCGATGGGCGATACCGGCCCTTGTGGGCCTTGTACGGAAATTTTCTACGACCACGGCGAACACATCTTCGGTGGCCCACCTGGAACGCCCGATGAAGACGGCGATAGATACATCGAAATCTGGAATCTGGTATTCATGCAGTATGACCGTTCTATTGATGGCACATTAACGCCGTTGCCAAAACCGTCCGTCGATACAGGCATGGGGCTGGAACGAATTGCCGCCGTTTTGCAAGGGGTGCATAGCAACTATGAAATCGACCTGTTCCAAAGACTGCTAAAAGCTGCTGCCGAATTAGCAGGTACCGCTAACCTTGACCAAAGTTCGTTACGGGTTATCGCCGACCATATCCGTTCTTGTGCATTTATGGTTGCTGATGGCGTAATGCCTTCCAATGAAGGTCGTGGGTATGTATTGCGGCGCATCATACGTCGGGCGATACGACATGGTTATCGTTTGGGAATACAAGATGTCTTCTTTTATAAGTTGGTTGCACCTTTGTCCGAGGAAATGGGCGGTGCTTATCCCGAACTGACATCTGCCCAAACCCAAGTTGAACGTGTATTAAAGAAAGAAGAAGAACGTTTTGCAGAAACATTAGGTCAGGGCATGAAAATCCTGGAAGCCTGTGTTGCCAAAATGCAAGGTACAGTCATTCCAGGCGACACCCTATTCCAACTCTACGACACTTACGGTTTTCCCGTTGATTTAACTGCCGATTTTGCGCGTGAAAACAATCTGACGGTCGATCATGCTGGCTTTGATTGTGCCATGTCGGCACAACGCGAACGGGCGCGATCTGCTAACAGTTTTAGTGCTAATTACAGCCAAGAAATTAAGTTGGAAGGGCAAACTGAATTTACGGGTTACGGGCATTTAGACGATCAAGTTAACATTATCGCGCTATACAAGGAAGGCCGTGAAGTTGATAGCCTGAATGTTGGCGAAGAAGGTTTGGTCGTGTTGGACAAAACCCCGTTTTATGCTGAATCCGGCGGTCAGATAGGTGATAGTGGTCGAATTGTCGCAGATGGCGCGGTATTTGAAGTAAGCGATACCCAAAAACAAGGCGGCAACCTGTTTTTACATAAGGGTAAGTTAGTTTCTGGTAGGTTTGCCAAAGGCCAAGCCTGTGTTGCCCAAGTCAATGCGACTAACAGAAAAGCAACCGAGCTTAATCATTCAGCAACCCATTTGCTACATGCCGCACTCAGGCAAGTCCTGGGCGATCATGTTGCACAAAAAGGTTCGCTAGTGAATACCGAACGCCTACGCTTTGATTTTTCCCATTTTGAGCCGATTACCGACGACCAAATCAATGTGCTTGAACGCATGGTTAATGAGCAAATTCGGCTGAATAACCCTGTTTCCGCAACTGTAATGGCCAAAGACGATGCCGTAAAAGCCGGGGCGATGGCTTTATTCGGCGAAAAATACGGTGATGAAGTCAGAGTTTTAAAAATCGGTGAATTTTCAACTGAACTCTGCGGGGGCACTCATGTTGAACGGGCGGGCGACATCGGCTGTTTTAAAATTATCAGCGAAACAGGCGTTGCAGCTGGGGTTAGACGCATTGAAGCTGTTACCGGCAATGGTGCGATGGAATGGCTAGCCAGCCGCGAAAAAGCGCTCGCCATCATTGCGGGATTGCTGAAAAGCGCACCAGAAAAAGCTGCCGAAAAAGTGGAACAACTGCTCGATAAAACCAGAAACCTTGAAAAGCAACTGGAACGCTTGCAAGCGCAAATGGCAAGTTCTGCCGGTAGTGAGTTGAGTAGCCAAGCTATCGAAGTGGCGGGCATCAAGGTATTGGCGGTGAAATTGGATCAAGTTGATCCTAAATCACTACGTGACCTAGTCGATCAGCTAAAAAATAAATTGGGTAGTTCCGCTATCGTCTTGGCTGTCGTTGAAGGCGATAAAGTCAGCTTAGTCGCTGGTGTTTCCAAAGATCAGGTTGCGAAGATCAAAGCGGGTGACCTAGTGAATTTTGTCGCCACCAAAGTGGGTGGCAAAGGCGGAGGCCGTCCCGATATGGCGATGGCGGGTGGCAGTGATCCATCTGGTTTAGCAGAAGCATTAGCCCAGGTTCCGGCTTGGGTGCAAACGCAATTGGCACAATAGGTTTTATTTAATGGCACTTTACGTTTATAAATTTGGTGGTACGTCAGTCGGTTCTGTTGAACGCATCAAGGCAGTTGCAGACAAGGTCAACGCTGCCCAAGATGCAGGTAACCAGATTGTCGTGGTTGTCTCCGCCATGAGCGGTGAAACCAATCGCTTGATTGGTCTGGCAAAAGAAATGCAGCAGCAACCTACCGAACGGGAATTGGATGTGCTGGTTTCCACTGGCGAGCAAGTCACCGTCGCTTTGTTAAGCATGGCATTACATGCCATCGGTTGTGCGGCGTGTTCTTACACGGGCGGGCAGGTGAAAATCCTGACCGACAGCAGCCACACCAAAGCACGAATCTTGCGTATCGACGATAAGCGTATGCGCAAAGATCTTAGTGATGGCAAAGTGGTTGTGGTTGCCGGTTTTCAAGGTGTTGATGAGCAAGGTAATATTACGACCTTAGGACGTGGCGGCTCGGACACTACCGCAGTTGCGCTTGCAGCCGCTTTAAAAGCCGACGAGTGTCATATTTATACCGATGTGGATGGCGTTTACACCACCGATCCCCGCGTGGAACCCAAGGCTCGTAGGTTAGATAAAATCACTTTTGAAGAAATGTTGGAAATGGCAAGCCTGGGTTCAAAAGTCTTACAGATACGGTCGGTAGAATTTGCCGGAAAATACAATGTCCCCTTGCGAGTGCTGTCTTCATTTACCGAAGGCGCAGGGACGCTTATTACTTACGAGGAATCAGAAGTGGAAAGTGCGTTAATTTCAGGAATTGCGTTTAATAGGGATGAAGCAAAATTGACCATCAGCGGTGTACCTGACCGTCCTGGTATAGCGTCCAAAATCCTCAGCCCGATTGCCGAAGCCAATATTGAAGTGGATATGATTATCCAGAATATTGCCGAAGATGCGACTACCGACTTTACTTTTACCGTCCACCGCAATGATTATCAACGCGCCAAAGCCGCTCTGGAAAAAACCTGCGCGGAACTGGGCGCTAAAAAAGTGACGGGCGACGACAGCCTAGTTAAAGTTTCCATCGTCGGTGTCGGTATGCGTTCCCACGCTGGCATTGCCAACACCATGTTTAAGGCTTTGGCCGACGAAGGCATCAACATCAAGATGATCTCAACGTCCGAAATCAAAATCTCGGTAGTTGTAGAAGAAAAATATTTAGAGCTTGCAGTTAGAACCTTACATGCAGTGTTCAAGCTGGATCAGGACAATTCTTAATTTTTCCATTAAGCAGTATTGTTTATTAATATCAATTGATTAAAGAAAGCTTTACTTAGCCGTTACAGGTTAGCAAGGCTTTTTTACGTTCTTCGGTTTCATTAGTGATACTGCCTTTCGACTGGATAAGACACCAACCTTGATGTCCCGCATAAACATTATGCCAACGCTCGCCCATCTGACCGCATCCACGTTTCAAGTTTTCATCAAACTGTTCAACCGCTGTTTTGGCATATTGATCGCATTGATAGGTTTCTTTATAAACAATAATTTTGGAGTATGCGATAGGGCTAATAATAAGACCCACACCGAAGAAACCTAATAGTACTTGTCTTTGTATCGAACTAAGTAACGGAATTTCAATACCCGATACTTTAAGCCCTCCGCCCACGATTGCAACTACAACGCAAAAAACACCTGAAATAAGAAGGTTAATATGTTCCATAGCCAATACCCCTTTAAAAAATACCTGAACTAGGTTTAAATATAGGGATATTTTGGCTTGTAGTCTGTGAAGTAATTCACTGGAAAAGTGTGGGATTATTCCCTAGTTGCAAGAATATTTGCGATCTTGACCCAAACATTTTGCGCTAATACTGTCGATAAAACTTATGGTGAGTTATGAGGAGGAGGCAACATGCCTCGTCCAGTTTTCTTATTGATTCCGTCCGAGGTAAGCTTGCACCACAGGCACTTCCGTTGGTCGTCGGACCATGAACACTTATGTGGTTGTACTTCCACAAGCTCAGGACGAACGGATTTATATTCCATTCTTGGTTTCCGGCAAGCGGAGCAAGTAGCTAAACCCCCGCCACAAACCCCGCCGCCTCTATCCCTGCAATCGCACACCGCTCATCCTGTTCGGATGAATCGCCACTGATACCGACTGAACCGATAATCATATTGCCCTTATCACGTATTAAAACTCCCCCTGGCACAGGCATAATTTGACCCTCTGCGATGGTAATCAAAGCGTTCATAAAATCTGGGCGGTGTTCTGCTACTGCCGCTAGGCTGCGTGAGGAGATGCCCATGTTGACCGCCCCCCAAGCTTTTGCCGTGGCGATTTGTTGTCTAATTACCGTCGCGCCGTCCTCTCTTTGCAACGCTTTCAGATGTCCCGATGCGTCCAGTACCACCACAGTCAGTGGAGCCATGTTTAATGACCTGGCTTTTTGGGTGGCGGCGTTGATAATTTTATTGGCTTTTTCAAGTGTAAGTGGTGTCATTTGAGATCTCTTTTCTGCTTTTATTCTAATAATTTAACTAAATGCGGCCATATTTTTTCGACAATCATGGCTTGTGCCTGTTCATTAGGATGTAGGCCATCTGCCTGCATCAATGCTTTCGCCAATGCTACATCTTCAAGAATGAAAGGCACATAAGGTACGCCTAACTCTTTGGACAATTGCGGATAGACATTGTAAAACATCTCGGTGTAGCGTTTGCCATAATTGGGCGGAATACGCATACTGAGCAATAATGCCTTAGCACCGGATTTTTGTACGCGACGGGTGATTTCGGTAAGATTGTTTTTCAGGATAGATGGGGATAGCCCCCGTAAGCCGTCATTGGCACCCAACTCAATGATGACGACGCTGGGCTTATGCCTAGTCAACGCATTGTCAATTCGCGCTAATCCTCCGGCACTGGTGTCGCCGGTGATACTTTCGTTGTTGATGGTGTAATCACTACGTTCCTTTTGCAACTTGTTCTGAACCAATGCCACCCAGCCCTGTCCCACTTCAATTCCGTAAGCGGCACTGAGGCTGTCGCCTAACACAACAATTGATTTTGCCGTGGCGGACACGGATACTAACGCAAAAACCATCGCAACCAAATACTTAAGCATGATGCAAACTCAACAATCAAGAAACATTATTGTAACTGAAAATCTCGGTAAGTCAGTTAAGACTTCCAGTGGAACGTTGCATATCTTGTCAGATATTAACTTGCAGGTGGCATCTGGCGAAAGCATCGCCATCGCTGGGGAATCCGGCTCAGGAAAATCGACGTTAATCAGCTTACTGGCAGGGTTGGATACGCCGACTATCGGCACGATTAGTCTTAATGGTAAATCCCTAACCAGCATGGATGAAGATGGTAGGGCTGCAATGCGTAATCAGTTGGTTGGCTTTGTGTTCCAGTCGTTCCAATTACTGCAAGGGCTTACTGCGTTGGAAAACGTGATGCTGCCGCTGGAGTTAAGAGGCGACAAAAATGCTAAGAATGCAGCTGTTGCGTTATTGGATAGAGTAGGTTTATCTGAGCGTCTTACGCACACGCCTAGGCAACTTTCCGGTGGCGAACAACAACGCGTAGCATTGGCGCGGGCATTCGTATCCAGACCCGCCATTTTGTTTGCTGATGAACCAACCGGTAATCTGGACAGTAAAACGGGGACAAAAGTCATAGAACTCTTGTTTGAACTTAATCTTGAAAACAATGCGACATTAATATTAGTGACCCACGACCAAACCTTAGCAAATCGTTGCCAACGCATCATTAAATTAGATGCAGGAAGGATTGTATGAAGCCGTTTGGTCTCGCTGTGCGCTTGCTTTGGCGAGATAGCCGTGCGGGAGAGCTGACCATCCTGTTTCTGGCTTTGCTGATTGCGGTCACCAGCTCTACAGCCATTGCGTTGTTTTCAGATCGCTTGGAACGCACGATGACCAACCAAACCGCTGAGTTTTTGGCGGCTGATATGGTTATCAGTAGCCATGCCACCATTCCTGAATCCTGGTTAGAAAAAGCAAAGCAACTGAATTTGGCGCAAGCTCAAACGGCAGAATTCTCCAGTGTGCTAATCGAGAATGACGAATTATTGCTTGCGGGGATTAAAGCCGCCAGCGACTTGTATCCTCTGCGCGGTTTTTTAAAAACCACCACATCAGATTATGCAGATGAAGCTATCGAGCACAAAGGTCCAGAGCCTGGATTGGCCTGGGTGGAAAAGCGGGTTTTGTCCGCACTTAAACTTAATATAGGCGATCCGATAACTGTCGGCGAAAAAAAGCTGGCGATCAGCAAAATCGTTACTTACGAGCCAGATAAGCAGGGTGATATTTACAGCCTGTCACCGCGCGTGATAATCAATAAGCAGGATTTGCAGGAAACCGGAGTTATCCAGCCGGGTAGCCACGTTCATTATTTTTTTCAGTTCAGCGGGGAGCAAGCTCAACTGACTGAATTCAAACGCTGGGTTAAACCGCAATTGAATCTTGCCCAACGCATCTTGGACATCCATGAAGACCGTCCTGAACTGGGTTCGGCATTGAACCGTGCCGAACGCTACTTAGGCTTATCCAGCATCGTGGTCATCATTATTTCCGGTGTGGCTATCGCCATGGCAACGCGGCGTTACACTGAACGCCATCTGGATGCGACTGCCATCCTGCGCTGCCTGGGCTGTAAGCAAAATGAGGTGCTTTGGCTGTTTATCAGTCAATTTCTAGTTCTGGGTTTATTGACCAGTGCTTTTGCTTGCGGCTTGGGCTGGTTTGTACAAGAAATGCTGTTCAAGTTGTTACGGAACTTGCTACCCCAAAGTGTTGCCAATCCTGGATGGTTGGCGGTTTTCTTTGGCATGATGACGGGCATGACGATACTAATAGGCTTCGCCTTACCGCCCTTGCTTCGTCTTAAAAAAGTTTCTCCCGCCAGAGTATTGCGCCGTGACTTAGAGCCCTTACCTACCAGCGCATGGTTGGTTTACGGTTTGGCAGGCGGCCTTGTGGGAATATTGATCTGGCGATACACGGAAGACCTCAATATGACAGCAACTATTTTCTGTACCGGGTTAGTGTTATTGCTGGTACTTGGCTTGCTGGTTTACCTGATACTGATGTTAGCACGTCGATCTTTATCGTCGATACCGCTGAATTGGCGCTTCGGCTTGCAAGGCTTATTGCGGAATAGCCGTGCTACAACAAGCCAAATCCTTGCCTTCACCATAACGCTGGTTGCGATGACACTAAGCTTCACGGTACGTAGCGATTTAATCGAAAACTGGCACAAACAATTGCCCGAACACGCACCTAATCATTTTGCCCTAAATATTTTCCCTGAACAATTGCCTGGGCTGCAAACAGAATTTAAAGACAACGGCATTGAAAACAGCCAGTTTTATCCGGTTATAAGAGGACGACTGACTGAAATCAACAACGTACCCGTGCAGAAAATTGTCAGTAAAGATTCGCAAGGGGAAAGTGCCACCCATAGGAAACTGAGCTTGACTTGGACAGAAAAGCTACCCGAAGACAATAAAATCATTGCCGGTACGTGGTGGTCTCCTGAAAAAAAACCAGAAGTTTCGGTCGAGCAAAAACTGGCAGATAGTCTGAAAATTAATCTGGGCGATAAATTATTATTTGTCGTTGGAGGTCAGCAATTAACGGTAACGGTTAGCAGCATAAGATCACTCCGGTGGGACACGATGAAGCCAAACTTCTACATGATTTTTTCACCTGGGACTTTAGAGTCATTTCCAGGCACATTCCTGACCAGTTTTTACCTACCAGAAAACAAAAAAACTTATCTAAATCAACTGGTAAAACACTATCCAGCGATGACGATTTTGGAAGTCGACTTAATATTAAAACAATTTAAAACTATCCTTTCGCAATTGACAGAAGCCATCAATTACCTGCTGTATTTTGCACTAATGGCAGGATTTACCGTCTTGTTTTCGGCAATATATTCGACCTTGGATAACCGTATCTACGAGAGCGCATTGCTACGGACTTTCGGTGCTAACCGTTCTTTATTACGACGAACACATATTATAGAATTTGCATTGCTAGGGCTGGTTTCTGGTGTATTGGCGGTTATCATTTCCGAAGGTTTGCTCTTTGCACTGTATTCAATAGCACTACATATGGATTATCACCCCACATACTATTTATGGATAGCCTTACCGTTAATCGGCACATTTGCGTTAGGATTAGCGGGTTGCTGGGGTGTGCGTCATGTGGTCAGTAGCCCACCATTACAAGTTTTAAGGAATTTCTAATCGTCTTCGTTTATCGTGTTAATCATATTCAGCAAGCATTCATAGTAGCTCGGTTAATCTGAAGCCAACAATTTATAGGCTTAATCCGTATCTGTTCGTTACCGTACCGACCACATCCAGTTTTGCCTGTATTGTTATGACCGACAGGTGAGAAGCATCACTATGCTGGTCATGGCTAATTAATTATCAGTAGTCACTAATGATTAGAGATTAAACAACGAAAACTTAACGAGGTAAAAAATGAATAAGCTTAAGACCAGTATGATTATTGCCAGCACCCTGATGTTATCGGCGTGTTACACACAGGGCGGTTACACGCCTACCGTGGATACCTACAACAATCCAAATGCTTATCGTATCAATCAGGATATGGCAGAGTGCAGACAGTTAGCGCAACAATCAGCGGGCGGTAGCACTGTGAAGGAAACTGCTATCGGTGCGGGCGTAGGGGGCTTGGTTGGTGCTGCGGGCGGTGCTGTGGTTGGCGCATTTACGGGAAATCCAGCCGCAGGTGCTGCAATCGGTGCTGCCGCTGGTGGTCTTGGTGGTGCGGCCAAACAAGGCTTTACCGCTGAAGATAGATTCCGCAATGCTTACAACCAATGTATGAGCAACCGAGGTCATAACGTAATTAGATAATCTTTTAAGCAGTATTTTTGCCAAAGTAACACAAGGAAGTGTTGCTTTTTTTTCGATTAGCTTTGTTCTGAAACAATCTTGCTGGTCATGTTATACATTGATTGTATTAACATTGCTTCTACCAGCCACTTTCTTTAACTAAAACCACTACAGATAAACGCATTAGCCTACCTGCAATACTTTCTGCCACTGTTGATAGGGATAATCTGCCACGCACCGTACTGCTTTGGGTTAATTCTGTTGCTTCTGTTTGCATAACAACTCGGTATATCCCTTGTTCCGGTATCAGGTGATGCTCTTTCTCTTTATCCGGTCTTACGGCAATACCGCCGCCATAATTGGATGCCAACTCTGCTACTTTGAGTTCACGGGTTCCAGTGCTGTCTATGCTGGTGATTTTTATCGAAAATGGCGACAAATCACCACCTTCTGGATAAAACCGCCCTACACCACCTGCTTTTAGTTTTGCCAAATCGGCTTCTTCCACATAAGCGATTACCGAGGCAGTGGGACTCTCGACGATGCCTAAAGGTTCGTCTTTGGCTAACCATTCACCTGGGCGAAGCACCTCGGACAGATCCCGTATACGTCCAGGAAAAGTCGCCCGAATGGTGAGCTTTTCTTTCACTTCCCGAAACCCTGTCAGTTCTGCTCGCGTTGATTGAAGCTCTTCATAATCCTTGGGGTTATTACGTGCCAACTTGAGTTCCAGGCTTTGTGATGCCAGCCTTTGGGTTAATTCATCTAATTTAAGCTGTGAGGTCACTATCTTGTAATCTAAATCCGGTGAAGATAATTTAACCAGAATTTGATTGGCTTTTACGATGTCACCTTCTTTTACAAAAACGTCTTGCACCTGGGCGGGTTCAATGCAATATAAAGTGTATTCGGATTCTGCCTTAAAAAGTCCAGGAACAAAAAGATGTGACTGCCAAGGTATAAACAGCAACGCTAACAATACCAGCGGCACTAGCCATGCCGGACGTGGACGTATTGGCGTACCCCGTGCCGCGACAAGGTCACGCCACACCGCAACTTCTTTGGCAATCGGCAGAATTACAAACCAGCCGATTTCTACGGCAAACAGTGCTAATCCCAAGGCTTTAAAGAAGAAGTAATAGACAACCCAGGCGATACCGGTAAATAGGATTAATCGGTAAATCCAAATACTGTACGCGTAGATGTTAAGAAGTTGTTGCCGTCTTTTGGGCCAATTTTCGGGTGGCGCAATACCAAAGCCGAACAGGCTTTCCCGAAGCCACCAACGTGCTAACGCAAAAGATCGGTCTTGCATATTGGGAATATCAAAAGAATCTGAAATCAGATAATAACCATCAAAACGCATAAACTGATTAAGATTAATACCTAGTGTGATTATCCATGCACTACTTGCAAGCAAATAGCTGCCGCTACGTAATGGACCATCGGGGAGCATTGTCCATAATATTGTCGCCAGCACGGCAAGGGTCAATTCGGCGATCATGCCTGCGGCATCAATGATGAGCCGATCACTACGCCGAGGCAGTCGCCAAGCATCGGTAACATCAGTCCATAGCACTGGCATTCCGAGCAATAACGCCATGCCCATAGTAGGAACCCGACAACCGAAGTGACTGGCGGCAGACGCGTGACCTAATTCATGTACTACTTTGGACAGGGACATCATGCCCACGGTAGCCAGTATGCCTTCTGGCGTGATCGAATATAAAAAACTATGGCTAAACTCGCTCCATCGTTGGGCGACTAAGGCAAGCGCAAGACAAATGCCTAAAAAAAGTAAAATCAAAAATCTGCGATGGAAAAATAAATCGATCAACGGCAACGCTTTTTGCAAATAACGATCCGGCTTTATCAAAGGGATACGCATAAACAAGTAGTTATGCAGCAGCCAAGTCCAGAAACCCAACTTTGCAGCATGGCGCATATAGGCAAAACGTCCGCTGGATTCTTTGCCTAATGGTTTGGCTAATTGGTTTTTGTCCAGAAATTCTGCAAACTGCTCAACATCGCTTACATTGATTTCTATCGGTGTTTCTCTTTGTATCGCACTTGCCATTTGTTCGGCATTACCCATATTCCAACGGTGCAAGCATTCAAATTCCAGCCAGCCGATTCGGTAATACCGATGTACGGCTGGGTCGTACAATGTCCAGGTGGGCGAGCCGTCATAAGCACGAGGTCCTTGAAGCAGGGCTATATCTTCACGCAGCGTTAACCACGGCTTAGGTTTTTCTTGTTTTTCTGGTACGTCATTAATTACCAAGTCAGCCATAAGCGTACCGTCTGAATGGGTTTACGCAATAACCAAAGAATAAACGGTCTGCGCGTACCGTACAATTTTGCTGTGCCGTGATAACCCAAGCGGGGCAGTTCTTCATTTTCTGCAAAACTTGCCTTAAGCCGGTATGCCATGACATCCGCAGGTGTGGGTGAAGCGCGGTAACTGAAATAATTGAGACGCGCTTCCAACGGCTTGTGAGGGGTGATATTAGAGAAAAACAACACCTCTGACCCCGCTTCCAGCACAATCAAATCTTCCATAGGTAAGCGAATTTCGAGTTCCACCGACTTGGGATCGGCAACGGCAAGAATTTTTTCACCTTGCGTAACAGGACGACCCAGCCAGTCATTAGGGTCATCAAATACGGTAACACCCACTATGGTAGCAACGACATCACAGCGTTGCAGCAAGGTACGAACATAATCGACTTCCGCCGATTCCTGATCCCATTTGCTTTTCAAACCTGCCAACTCATGTTTCACGGTCGGATCTAACATGGCTTGTTGGGTGGTCTGTAGGTATTCGGTCTGGGCAATATCCCGCTTTTCCTTGGCAACCTCAAGACGGCTACGCAATTCTGTTCTATCGAGAGAAAACAGCTTTTGACCGACTTTGACAGCTTCATTGGGTAATACGTAAAACGTTTCGACGACACCTTCAAGCGGCGCACGCACCAGAGTAGGCTTGTGAGCGACAACTTCGGCTTCTGCCAACACAGACTGGCGAATAGGGAAAAACAAGGCCAGTAACAACAGGCTACCGAGGATTAACTGCGTTTTTCGTACCTTAAGACGTTCTAACCAAGGTATTGCAGGGCTGGCGGCTTCTGCCAGCGAAAAAGCATGTCCGTAAGCTTCTGCAAGATAGTAAAGAAGGTGGATTTCAGCCTCATTCCAAGCTTCTTCCCGAAACAGCGTCAGCACATATTTTTCGCCCGAAGGGGCGGGTAATGGCATCCAAAGCGCATGTTCCGGCAACCACTCAGTCCAGTCTTTGGCAAGTTCCAGCGGTAGATCAGCTTTAGTTAACGGTATGATTTGACGTGCATTTTCACTTTGTTCAATATGCTTGAAGACTGCCTTTAGCCACAGTGCGTATGGGCTATTGTGTTCTGGCTTGGCAACACCGGAAACGGCTTCTATTCTGGCAACGTCTTTACGCCAAAGTACCGCTTGCCGATAAGGTATTAGTTCTGCGGTTTCATTGACCAGCACATAAGGCAGTTCCTTTGCGGGTGCTTGTCTTGCTCTACGCTCCTGTTGCAGCAGGTGCGTTAGCCGTAATAGCTGTTGGTTTAAGCGTTCACTCACTCGGAAGGGGTAAGTTGTATGGCACCGCTCATGCCGGATAATAACTCAGCAGAATCGTCGGTAATACGACCATAGACTTTGATGGTTTGACTGACAGGATCAACGCGCCCACCCAACCTGATGATCTCAGCCTTGTAAGTTTTGGCGTTTTCATCGAGCGTTACTTTAAAGGTTTTGCCTGGTTGAAGTTGTGGTAATGCCCGTGATGGGGCGATAAATTCAACTTCCAGGTTTTTTTCGTTGATGATTTCCAATAATGGATCACCTTCACGCACGGATTGATACGACCTAGCTGTTACTTCGACCACTTTACCGGAAAATGGTGCTTTAATCGTGCAGCGTCCGAGCATGGCTTCTGATACCCGAACATCGGCCTTGGAAACATCAAGCTGTAAGATGCTTATTGAATTCAATTTTTCCAGTTTTGTGTTGACTTCGTGCGTCTTGCGCTTTTTTTCCAGTGTTGCTTTGGCCTTGCTGAGTTGTGCTTCTTCCAGGGAACAGTGAAAACTAACTAAAACTTGCCCTGTACTGAAGCGCTCCCCATCGCGTATTTTGAGCTGGCTGATGCGCCCCGACATTTCACTGGAAATCTGAGTGCTTTCCCGTGCTTTTATCTGCGCCCGCAAATTTTGCTCAGTATTTGTTGCTTTGCTATCGATGCCTTGATCCCCAACTTGAGGAATTTCACTCGGTTTAACAATAGGATCAGGTGCTAACTCAGGTGTCTCAGCATAAATTTTAAATGAACATATTGATGCAAAAAAAAAGGCTACAAATACTAATTTGCTGTTCATTTTCCACTTTGCGGTTTAACCGGAACTGTAGCCTTAGCAAGAGTAGGCAACTTCGGAAAATAACCTTTGTACCAACTATCCAGGGTTTTCTCCAACTGTACAGCCAACGCGCGGACAGTGACGTGTTCTATGCCACCGGTGACTGGATCGAGACCAATAGAGGCGTAGATATTGCCCAATGCGCCGTACACGTCCGCCAAATCCTGTTCTTTTTCAAGCTGCGACGCTAACGCTCCTGTGGCGGCATGAATGCGTTCCAGTTCTGAGCCGGCATCACTGATGGTGTTGTTGGCGGTCGCGGTGTATATGCCTTCATCAATTTTGCTGAGTTCTCTGGCATTTTTGTAGCTGTCCAATGCCTTGATGTATTGCTGGTAACCGACATTGATCTGTACCACGGCAGCCACACTGAGTGCTTTACGTCGGGTTCTGGCGACTTCAATCTGGGTTTGTGCGGACTTCCACATTTTGGGAGCCGCAATTAAGTTAACCAAGTTGATGGTTGTACGTGCGCCTGCTTCCATCCAGAAGTTATTGATTAGAAAGGAGTTTGAATCAAAGTTTAAGCCTATTGGAATCGTGAGTCCGGGCAGGATTTTGAGCATTTCCTTCCAAACATCAGCACGGCTTATCCGCTCCTGGTAGATTTCTTCGCGCAAATCGCCACGATAAAATAAGCCGAGGTTTTCAAGTTCCGCAACAGTGACTTTAAGTTCTGGGGGTTCTGGCGTAGTTTCAGGCTCTGCCAATTGGAAATCGGAATGCATGGGGGCGTTGATAAGCCCAGCCAGCTTGGGCTTGGCAACCAGAAGGTCAGCCCTGAGCTTTTTTAGCTGATCGATAATACGCAATAAACTACGTTGATATTCCAGTACGCTGATGACCGGTTGCAGGCGGTCGCCCTCTATTGTCCTGCTGACTTCCAGCGCATGTTCGGCTTCTGCCAAGACGGGCTCAAGGCCAGGCAATAGCCGGTCGGCAATGCTGGCGCTCCAATAGGCTTGCAGGACTTCTTTGATGAGGTTGTTGACGACTTTACGGCGGCGTTCTTGGGCGATGAGGATGCGGTCGGCCTGTTGTTTAGCCTGGAAGTAGCTGACCCCAAAATCCAATACGTTCCAGGCGAAGGTGAGGTCGGCGATACCGCGACTGGCATCCTGCGAAGTGGAATACCGCGAATTGTTTAGTGCATTACTACCAGTAAAGTAATCTTCACTCGATGAACCCAGTTTCTTTTCCCTGAACGAATACCCTGCGTTAGCGGTCAGTTTAGGCAACATATTGAGGGTGGCGACTTCGAGTTGGGTATCCTGGAGTACGGCTTCCATCACGGTCAAGCGATGGTCAAAGTTGTATTTTAGTGCTCTGGCTAAGGCATCGTAAAAGGTGAGCGGTCTGACAATAGGCTCTTGTTTGGTGTACATTTCCGACTGGTCTTGCAGCATAGTTGCCATCCGCTCATCAGCGGTAACCGGTATCGGATTAATATTGCAACCTTCCAGAAGCACAACCGTTAAAAAAGCAGCAATAAAAATTTTTGAATAATACACGACGTAGTCCTCGTCATTGTTAATTAGGTAACGGAAAGCCTGCACCACTAGGCTTTTTTCAGCTCAAACTCACTGTTTCTATTTAACTGATGTACTCAGTTACACCACAATTCCAAATCCAATAATATCCTCACCGTGTTTTTACACAACAACGAGCTACTACTCATAAATCAAAACACGTACAAAGTAACCTACTATATGAGACCTTTGCACGACCTCAAGCCCCAAAATGGGTAAAATAAGCCTTTATTCAAGTTCGAGCAATAGCCTATGTCCTGGAAGAACCTAGCCCAAACCAGTTTAAGCGATGCCCTTGTCAAACACCACGAAGCCTTGGAGGAATTGGA
>NZ_CBAROL010000041.1:0-17237 GCF_964779595.1 Methyloglobulus sp. | reverse complement strand
AAACGCGAACATTCAAATTTCAGAACAAACATAGCCGTAACTCTTAGCTTATATTTTTGCTAAAAAGCCAGCATTCAAATTGTCAATGGCTCATAGAAGCTATGAAAATTATATTATTTTCCAAAAAGTTAGCAGCTAAGGTGTTTCTTTGAAAGCCAATGAACCAAAAAATAACAGTCACCATCATTACCTTAAATGAAGAAGAGCGTATCAAGGATTGTATTGAATCTGCATGGCAGGTAGCGGATGAAATAATCGTTGTTGACAGCCTTAGCACGGACAAGACAAGAGAGATTGCAAAAAGCTTAGGCGCACAGGTTGTTGAACAGAGTTATCTAGGTGATGGTTTGCAGAAAGATTTTGGTGTGCAATTCGCCAAAAACGATTGGATTTTGCATTTGGATGCCGACGAGTACTTAGACGAGCAAATGATTAAGGAAATTCAGGATATTAATTATGCTGAAACAGCTTATGACGCTTATGCTTTCCGAAGAAAAAATTATATCGGTACACGGTGGCAGAAAGTTTGGTATCCCGATTATATGATTAGGCTATACCATAAAGATCGTTGCCGTTTTTCGCCGATGATTGGGCATACCTCATTGACAACAAACAACTACCTGAGAATGGAAGGCAATATTATCCATTATTCTTTCAAGGACTTGAGCGACTATCTCATGCGGACAGCAAAATACAGCAAAAGGGATGCAAAAGTGCTTGTTGAGAGCAATCGAAAAATCAGTACCTGGGATCCGGTTATTCATGGGACTGCTTCCTTTGTGAAATATTACTTCCTGAAAAGAGGCTTCATCTATGGGCTTGATGGCTTGAATGCCTCGTTGCTTGGTGCATTACGGTCTTATCTAAAATATGCCCAGGTTATAGAAATGCGCCAGAATGCCGCACTAACGCATCCTGATTGATAATCCACACATCAATTACAATAAGGCATCTCAGCGCAAGTTTACTTCGCTACGAAATGCTTTGAATGGGAAAATCATTTGCATCAACAAACTTTACACAACATCGATATGAGTCAGCACACTATCAAGCTAATACAGCAGAATTTGCTAGGTTACGGTGTGTTCATAACCGCACTATTTATCATATCAATTTATCTATCGACCGCTTTAGCAATCATTATCTCTGTGGTAATGGGCTTATTGTGGCTGCTTACCTTTCAATTCCAAAAGTTACCCGCCGTCTTTAAGGATTCTTCGGTTGCAACATGGGCGTTGCTATTGTATCTATGTTTTATCCTGGGCTTTAGTTATGGGGATGTTCCCAGTGAGGAGGCATTTTCTATGCTCAGAAAATATCGAGAGTTGTTTTTTATTCCCTTACTCTCCTGTTTTTTCACCAATGAACGTTATCGACTTTGGGCTTGGAAAGCTTTCATCCTTGCATCAGTGCTGACGCTATTGGGTTCTTACTTGATGGATTTTGGTATTATGGATATGTTCAGGCATAAGACCTTTACCCTTAAAAGTCGCATCACCCACAGCATTTTCATCGCTTTTTTTATGTTTTTTTGTGCACACAAGGCATTTGATAATAATAAGCATACCAAATGGTATTTAGCATTATTACTATTTGGAATTTACAATCTTTTCTTTCTCGTTGATGGGCGCACCGGGCAGCTAGTTTTTATGGTTTTGGCACCCCTTTTAGCTGTTCAGCGTTTTGGCAAAAAAGGGCTGCTGGTTTCAATGAGCTTACTGATTGTTCTTTTGGCACTGTATTTTAGTTATTTAGATAAATCAATCCGAATTCATGAAGGATTGGATAATACACGGGCTTATATCAATCATAAGCCTGAAAAAAGGCCAACTTCTATGGGTTTAAGGTACAAATTCTGGGAAAACTCCCTGAAACTGGTTACCGAAAAACCTTGGCTGGGTCATGGCACTGGCAGTTTTTCTCAAGAATACCAGCGAGTAACGGGGGCTCACCTCGATAATATAAAAAATCCCCATAACGAGTTTTTGTTGATAGCCGTTCAGTTCGGTTTGTTGGGTTTTCTTGTGTATTCAGGATTTCTTTTCAGTCAGTATTACTGTTCCAAAACATTACCTGATTCAGAAAAATGGCTGGCGCAGGGGCTTTTACTTACGTTAATCATTACCAGTTTATTTAATAGTCCATTTCTCGATCACACGGAGGGACATTGGTTTGCTGTGATGATAGCGCTGTGCTTTGCGCCTAATATTTCGCGCAGTAAACTTGTGTAACAATGAAAACATCAACAAGTGCAGGCATTCAAATTTACAAACGGTTATTGGTCTACGTAAAACCTTACCGTGGTCTTTTTGCCATCAGTATTTTGGGTTTTTCCATCTATTCCGGCACCCAGTCCGCATTGGTAGTACTCATTAGGCATATTGTTGATACCTTACAAACTGAGACACGAGAAGGGATGTTTTATTTGCCCTTGTTTTTTAGTGGTGTATTTGTCGTGCAAGGTATTGGTACGTATTTGGGCAACTATTTTCTGGCAAAAGTTTCGACTAATGTCGTCCATGCCTTGCGCTGCGAGATATTCGACAAATATACAGAACTGCCCACCGCCTTCTTCGATGCTAATAATAGCGGTTACCTGATTTCCAGGATTACCAATAATGTCGGTGAAATGACCAAGGCAAGTACGGACGCAATACGTACTTTTGTAAGGGAAGGTTTGACGGTAGTGGGGCTGTTGATTTATCTGTTCTATTCCAATTGGATGCTATCCCTCGTTTTCGTTGCTATTACTCCCATTATCGTCGTGCTGGTTAAGTACGTCAGTAAACGGCTCAGGATGATTAGCAGAAGAATACAAGATTCTATTGGTGACATCACTCACATAACGTCAGAACTGGTTACTGGACACCGTATCGTGCGCGGCTATGGCGGCGAGGAATATGAACGCCGGCGGTTTTTGGAAAGCAGCTTATATAATCGGCGGCAATCGTTAAAACTCGCCACCACCACAGCGATACACAACCCTATCATGCAATTTATAATTGCCATAGCACTCTCTTTTTTGATGTATATGGCACTGATCTTCATGAAACAAGCCAGTGTCGGTGAATTTATCGCATATCTGATGGCAGCCATACTATTGCAACGGCCAATAAGGCAATTGAGTGATGCCAACAGCGATATTCAGAAAGGTATCGCGGCGGCTCAAACGATATTTGAGATTTTGGATGTGCCAGGTGAAGTTGATGAAGGCAGTTATCAAGTCCAAAAGGCTAAGGGCGCGTTGGAATTCAAAAACCTGTCTTTTAATTATGTAGGGGCAAAAGAATCTGCACTTATTGATATTAGTTTCAAGGCTGAACCCGGGCAAACCATCGCGCTGGTCGGGTCTTCTGGGGGTGGGAAAAGTACGCTGGTGAATTTGGTGTCGCGTTTTTATCAACATGAAGTAGGTGAAATTCTGTTGGATGGTGTTGAAATCAATACCTACCAATTGGTAAATTTGAGGAAACAGTTGGCGCTGGTTACCCAGAATGTCACCCTGTTCAATGATACGATAGCCAATAATATCGCTTATGGCGCATTAGCTAATGCCAGTCGTACACAAATTATTGCCGCAGCCACTGATGCGTACGCCATGGAATTTATCAGCAAGATGGAACACGAGCTGAACACGGAAATTGGCGAAAATGGCGTGAAGTTGTCGGGCGGACAGCGGCAACGCCTTGCTTTGGCAAGGGCGTTGCTTAAAGATGCACCGGTTCTTATACTCGATGAGGCTACATCAGCATTAGATACCGCATCGGAGCGATACATCCAAAAAGCCCTGCAAAAGGTGATGAGCAATCGGACGACTCTAGTTATTGCCCACAGGCTATCGACGATTGAAAAAGCCGACCTTATTCTGGTCATGGAACATGGACGGATTGTGGAAAGAGGAACGCATAAGGAATTGATAGCAAAAAATGGCGCGTATGCGCGATTGCACCATATTCAATTTCAGCAGGATACTGACCATGCCCGCAAAACTGTTGATGTCATTCAGAGCTATGTATATAACCCGCATGAACCAAAGGAATTAATGTGAACGTATTGTTGTCTGTAGTCGAAGTAAGTCAAATTGAACAGCATCGTTCGACGGTTCGATGATGTGCTTATAATGAAAAACACCAAGGCTTGTTAGGAGTAAACCGTGCTGAGTATTATCACTGCCATTTACAATCAGAAATGTATGAATGAATTGTATTGGGAAAATTTGACTAAATACACGCACAACAAATTTGAATTGATTATTGTTGATAATGGTTCCGATGATGGCAGCGTCGAGTTTTTTGAATCCGTTGGCGCAACAGTTATCCGAAATGCAGCCAATTATTCTTATCCATTTTGTCAAAATCGCGGAATAGAAGTAGCACAGTATGGTTGGCTGGCTTTTTTAAACAATGACATCATTGTTTCTCCCAATTGGGATAAACACATGATGGATAGCATGGACTTTAATGGCTTAGAAGTTGCTACTTCTTGTGGTGTAGAACAACTTGAAACAAAAGTTGAAACGAGAAAATTACGGCGGCGTTGGAACAAAGTGAAGCTTATTACCTCAATCTTGGGGCAATCAAAGTTTTTCTTACAACTCGCGCATAGGCTTATGTATAAAAATTGGGTGTTATTTTGTGAACAACGTCATCACAAGTTTGAGGGTAAAGTGCGCCAAGGTTTTGTGGGTAACACCGTTGTTATGAAACGTACCGCGCTGGATAAAATAGGCTTGTGGGACGAACGTCTACAAGCCGCCGATTATGATTTGTACTACCGCACTTTAAAACGTTCTGAAAAAATAGGCGATATAAAACCGGTGCATATTTGTCTGGATACGTTTGTTCATCATTACATTCGTCTGACTTCCAAAAAGAAATACCCACCATTCTTTGACAAAGATAATTTAATCTCAGTCGAAGAAAAGTGGGGGGAATCGTTAATGGATGATTATTTCGAGTTAATGAGTCGATAAACCTGGAATAACTGATAGTAGCGCTGCTTTCATATTTGAAAGCATCCTATTAATACGAAGATCGAATTAATTTCAACAAGCTTTAATAGCTACCAAATCCAAGTGTAAAAATCCGTCATGAACATAAGGTATCCAGCGTGAAGACATTTTTGTCGGTTCTTGCCCAGCACCAAGTCGTGCTGGAACAGCTTGCAAATAATAGTGATGAAATTGAAGTGGCTGGTGCATTATTGATTAGCGTTTTAAAACAAGGTGGAAAAATCCTGCTCTGCGGTAATGGTGGTAGCGCGGCTGATTGCCAACATATCGCGGCGGAATTCGTCGTCCGTTATGAAAAAAAACGTAAGGCCTTAGCCGCTATCGCACTCACGACAGATACTTCCATATTAACCGCCGCTGCCAACGATTTCGACTTTGACTCTATTTTTTCTCGTCAAGTCGAAGCGCTGGGTAATGCCAATGATTGCTTGATCGCCATTTCGACATCTGGCCGTAGCGGCAATGTCATTGCTGCCGTAAAAGCCGCAAATAATAAGGGGATGGCTGTTATTGGCTTGACCGGAAGCGAAGGCAGCGAACTAAGCCAATTGGCGACCATGACGATCAAAGTCCCATCAAACATAACCGCGCGAATTCAAGAAGCCCACATCCTAATCGGGCATTGGTGGTGTGCGGTTGTAGAAGATGCATTCAGTCGGGAGGCATAAGGTGCTGGCAACAACACCTGATTTTTCTAAAGCCCGTGTTTTGGTAGTCGGCGATGTCATGCTTGACCGCTATTGGTCAGGCAAAGCAGCGCGGATTTCTCCCGAAGCACCTGTGCCTGTGGTGCAAGTTAAAACCATCGAAGACCGTGTCGGTGGAGCAGCTAATGTTGCCCTCAATATCGCCAAACTAGGCGGTAAAGTGACCTTATTAGGCGTGGTCGGTGATGATGAAGAAGGTCGAATCGTTAAGCAGTTACTTGAAGCTGCGGGAGTGATTTGCGATTTAATCGTCGAAAAAGCAGTTCGTAGCATCTGCAAATTACGCATTGTGGCACAGCATCAGCAATTGATTCGGGTCGATTTCGAAGAAACGCCTATCGAGTTTATCCAGACTGAGATGGTGTCACGCTTATCTCAACATTTACCCAAAAATGATGTCGTCGTTTTCTCGGATTACGGCAAGGGGACTTTGTCGCATGTTCAGCAGCATATACATCAAGCCAAACAACTATCGGTAAAAGTATTGGTTGATCCCAAAGGCGTAGATTACCAACGCTATGCTCAAGCAGACCTTATTACACCTAATTGGTCTGAATTCCAGGCCGTCATGGGTGGGTGTGATAATGAAGAAGATTTGCTGACAAAAGGTCGTGAACTCATCAACACCTATCAGATTCCAAACCTGCTAGTGACTCGCGGCGAAGCGGGTATGACGATGTTACAGAAAGACCAAGTACATTCTATATCTGCACAAGCCAAAGATGTATTTGATGTTACCGGTGCTGGAGATACCGTCATCGCAGTATTGGCAGCATGTGTCGCTATCGACATGGATTGGTACGATGCCATGTACTTAGGGAATTTGGCTGGTGGCATAGTCGTCGGCAAATTAGGCACATCAACTGTTTCTATTGCCGAGCTTACTCGTGCCATGCACGGCGACAAAGATTCGCAATATGGCGTGGTTTCAGAAGCGGAATTGATAGCTCTTATTGCCACAGCGAAAGCCAATGGCGAGAAGATCATTATGACTAACGGTTGCTTTGATTTGTTGCATGTCGGCCATGTAACTTATTTAGAACAGGCCAAAGCGTTGGGTGATCGCTTGTGTGTGGCGGTAAATTCGGACGAATCTGTTAAAAAACTCAAAGGCGAATCCAGACCCATCAATAGCTTACAGGCACGAATGACAGTTTTAGCCGCATTGTCCTGCGTAGACTGGGTTGTGCCATTTACCGAAGACACACCCGTGCGTCTGTACTGTAGCGTATTACCGGATGTCATCGTTAAAGGCGGTGATTACCAGCCAGAGCAAGTAGCAGGTGGCGATTGCGTTATCAAGGCAGGTGGCGAGGTAAAAATCCTGTCCTTTGTGGAAGGACAATCAACAACGGCGATGATTAAAAAATCACAAGCTGCTATCGAGTAAGGCTAATGTGCAAAAATTCTTGTTTTGAGTAAATTGCTCAGAAACCGTCTCGGCTAGCAACCTCAACACGGCTACGCGCTAAACATTTTATACAAAGCGTAGAAAATATTAGTTGTTGCCAATCCGATTATCGTAAAAAAGGTAACTTGCATCCCAAGCACTCGGTAACGAAGGTTTTCAGACAGCAAACCCTTTGCATGTGCCAATCGACCCACAATGATGGCAATACCACCGATATGCACAAACCAGACATTCGCGCCGCTGAATTCCAGAAGTATCAGTAATATCAAGGTTATCGGAATGTATTCAGTTGCATTACCTTGCGCCCTGATCGCATTTTGAAGTTGTGCTACCCCACCATCGCCTAATATAACTTTGTTGGCACGGCGTAATTTTATGACGTTTAGAGATAAGTAAACGATCAATAAAGCCAATATTCCTGCGTATATAGGACTAACCATAAGCCCTCCAGAAGCATCTAAGTTTGTATAAGCTTTATCGTAACCTGTACGACTGTACCTTGCTAGTAAACACGCACCAAAACCCGACCAGCACATTAAGCCTACGTTCATTGACTAAGGATTAGACTAGGCTCAACTTTTTAAGGGTTAGCACCTTTAATGTTGTGCCTTTAGTTTAAATAACGTTTAACTTTCTGGAGCAGATAATGAAAAAATTATTAGTTTTGATGGCTTTATTAGGTTTTGCACTCATTCTACAGGGTTGTGCTGTATATCCTAATGGTTACCGAGGTGCTTATAACGGCTATAACAACGGCTACCAATCTAACGGGTATTATGGTGGTGGACATCATGGTTGGCATGGTGGTCGCGGCTGGAATGGTGGCGGTAATAATTGGGGTGGGCATCATGGCTGGAGAGGACATCATGGTCAACACGATGACGATTAATTCCGCAAGGTTCGTATTGAATCCGTAATATACACTCCCTGCTATGATATAAATATCAAGCGTAGATGCAGCTCCATGATGAGGATAAGCGCTTGAGCTATAAAAGGTCAGATTTATATAAGCCAGTCGCGCTAAACAAGCCGCTTAATCGTAAGCAACGCCCACGCTACGTTAACATTCCGGTATTATGAGATAACTTAAAATCCCTACTCTTTGATAGTGTAGGGATTTTTGAATTTGTAGAATTTCCCGTTATCCTGATTATGTGCCAGAAAGTTGACCGCGCTATATGGAAATAAAACAAATCACCGCCATAAACCAAGTGGATAGCCAAGCTTGGAACGCACTTATTGGGGATGGCTATCCCTTTATGCGGCATGAGTTTTTGTTAGCATTGGAGGAAAGTGCTTGTGTGTCTAAGCAGGCGGGTTGGCAACCTAAGCATTTGCTGGTTACTGAAAGCAACAATCTAATTGCGGCAATGCCGTTGTATCTTAAAACTCATTCCCGTGGCGAGTATGTGTTTGATAATCAATGGGCTTATGCTTATGAGCAGAACGGGGTAAGTTATTATCCTAAATGGTTGACTGCTATTCCTTTTACGCCGTGTCAGGGCTTGCGGATTGCAATTAATGACCACGCCGATCAACAGCAAATAACCGAATTGCTGGTTGATTTCATCAAAATACAATCTGAGCAAGACGGTATTTCTTCCTGGCATTGTTTATTCCCCGTCGGTGAGCAACTGGAATCATTCCGTGCCTTGGGCTTGGCAATTCGAGAAGGCGTGCAATTCCAATGGTTTAACAAAAATTACCAGACCTTCGATGACTTTCTAAGTACGTTGAACGCCAGTAAGCGCAAGATGCTGAAACGTGAACGCCGGAAGGTCATCGAGCAAGACATTGAAATGGTTCAGCTATCAGGTGGGGAAGTCAGTGAGTATCAGTGGCAGGTATTTTATGATTTTTATCAGATGACGTATCTTAAGCATGGTACGCGGCCTTATCTGAATCTCGATTTTTTCCTGAGATGTGCTGAGACAATGAGCGACCAACTGCTGTTAGCGTTTGCCCTGAAAGACGGCGCGTATGTCGGTGCGGCACTCAGTTTTGTGGGTAGCGATACCTTATATGGCCGTTATTGGGGCTGTCTTGAGGAATACAACGCGCTACATTTTGAGGCGTGTTACTATCAGGGGCTGGATTATTGCATTGCCAAAGGACTCAAGCGTTTTGATTCTGGCGCACAGGGCGAACATAAAATTGCCCGTGGTTTTGAACCAGTCACGACCTATTCCGCGCACTGGTTTCAAGATGAGCGCTTTGCCAAAGCCATCGCGCAGTTTTTGGTCAGAGAAAAAAATGCAGTGCAATTTTATAAGGATGATGCGACAAAATATCTGCCATTTAAAAAATAACCGACATTATCGGCTTGAATAGTAAAATAGCTCTCGGAATAAAATTAACTCATTGCCAATTACTCGACCATTAGGAGAAAAAAGTGTCCGATTATAAAAAATATGAATGCGCCGTTTGTGGACATATTTATGATGAAGAAGCAGGCGATCCCGATTCTGATCTTGCGCCAGGTACGTTATGGGAAGATATTCCAGACGATTGGCATTGCCCGGAATGCGGCGTAGGCAAAAGTGATTTTGAGTTAATCAACTAAAAGATGCGGTAAGATTGGTTTAACAATAATAATTAAAACCTAAAAAAATTAGGAAGGCAGCATGAACATTGTCATTGTTGGATCAGGTATCGCGGGTGTGACCTTTGCCGAAAAGTATCGGGCACTGTCCCCAGATGCTGAAATCGTTTTGGTGACCTGTGAACACGACGGTTACTATTCCAGGCCGCTGCTATCCCGTGGTTTTACCAAGACCGATATTGAGCAGTCCATTATCCTCAAGGGTTTCGAGAAGTTGCGTGAAAATAATATTGATGTCATTGCTGGCTCGGAAGTCACTGCGATTGATCGTAACGCGAAGACAATCGCCATTGACGGCCCAGGTCAGGAAAAATCATTATCTTATGACAAGTTGATATTGGCTCAGGGATCGGCAGCATTCGTGCCGCCACCGTTCCGTCCTTTTGAAAAGCTGTTTTTTAGCTTAAATAGCCTTGTCGATTTAAAAGCTATGCGGAAATTCCGCCAGCCGTTTTTAAGCCAAAATAAACATCCCCATTGGGCCGTAATTGGGGGCGGGTTGATCGGTTGTGAAGTCGCCTCAGATTTGGCTGTTGCTGGCGATAAGGTGACTGTTTATCACGCGATGGATAGGTTGATGGAACGGCAATTGGTTGCCGAGGATTCAGCTTCCCTACTCGGCGTCCTCCAATCATCAGGTATTGCAGTTTTATTTAATCAAGCCGTGCATGGCATCGTTGAGGAAGGCGGTAAAATGTGCGTAGAAACGGATGTGAATACCGAGTTTGATGCCGTTATCGTCGCGTGCGGGTTTAAACCACGCACCGAATTAGCCCAACAGGCTGGTTTGGACGTAGGCAGGGGGATAAAGGTTAATCCTTACTTACAAACCAGCGATGAAGCTATTTTTGCTGTGGGTGATGCCGCTGAATTGCCTGACGGCAAGCTCTACGCCTACATCCTGCCCATCCGTAGCCAAGCCTTGTGGTTAGCGAATTATCTGGCAGGACAAGAGCAAGTGGCCTGGTCGCCCGCACCGTTTTCGACTAAGGCCAAGGTGCATGGATTTGAGGCGGGGCATCCGTATAATCTTTAGTTGGGCGGTTGCATCCATTAACGCTTAAAAATTAAATCAACCATGATTCCAGCAAAGCATTGGGTCGAAACGCTCACGCACACTATCCACCGGTATTTCATTTGGATAATTATCACTTCCTATTTTATCGCCGCCTTACTGCCAGGATTTGGCATTTGGATTCGTGAAGTTGAGTTGGGTAGCATCGTTTTGTTCCAAAATAAAATAGACTTTTCCTTGCCGCCACTGATGCTGTCGTTATTATTGTTCAACGCAGGGCTGGGAGTAAAAACTAAGCAGCTTACTCAACTGGCGCAAAAGCCATTGATCCTGTTAAGCGGTTTGTCAGGCAATGTGTTGATACCACTATTCTTTATTATCGGCATTAGCTTCATCATGAAGTTCTGGCATAATCCAGAAGAAGTACAGCATATTCTTGTTGGTCTCGCACTGGTTGCTTCTATGCCGATTGCTGGAGCATCCACGGCATGGGCGCAAAACGCCAATGGCAACCTTGCTTTAAGCCTAGGCTTGGTATTGCTCGCCACTTTACTCAGCCCGATACTCACTCCATTGGTTCTTCATGCTGTCGGTTTCGTGACCACAGGTGATTATTCTGAAGATTTACATGAAATCGCTTCTGATGGTGTGATAACGTTTCTGGGAATTTGGGTCATCCTGCCGTCATTGCTAGGCATCTTGGCGCATCGTCTCATCGGTGAGTCCCGGCTTGCCGAGGTAAAACCTCATGTAAAACTCATAAACTATTGCATCCTGTTATTGCTGAATTATTCCAACGCTTCTCTAAGTTTGCCCAAAGCATTGTCGCAACCGGACATCGACTTTTTAGCCATTATGTTGGCAATTGTTGTTGCGCTTTGTCTTGCTACCTTTGCTACTGGTTATCTGCTGGCGCAAATTTTCCGCTCAGACCGTAAAGACATGGCCTCGTTGATGTTTGGTCTTGGCATGAACAACAATGGCACAGGGCTGGTGCTTGTCTCAGTCGCTTTAGCCGACCACCCGCAAGTCATGTTGCCGATTATTTTTTATAACCTCGTCCAGCATCTTATTGCTTCATTCGTTGATTTTACTTTGTTTCAGCGTAGATCGGAATTGTACATGCCAGTACGTAGGATGCGGTGAACAGAGTGAACCGCATCAATCGCGAAACTTGAACGATGCGGTTCGTACCTCACCGCATCCTACGTCCTCAATTTAATAACAATGCCCCAACACCGCTATCCTGATTCCGACATCGCCGCCGTTTACCGCGCCATTTACGAACGCCGCGACGTGCGCCATTTCTTGCCTGATCCGGTTGACCCTGAAATTTTCAACCAATTGCTGGCTGCCGCGCACCATGCGCCCAGTGTGGGTTTTATGCAGCCGTGGCGGTTTATCCGTATCAGCGATTCGGGTTTACGCAAGGGCATCCACAATCTGGTCGAAAAAGAAAGAATCCTCACTGCCAAAGCCTTAAACGAACGTGAAGATGAATTCATGAAGCTGAAAGTCGAAGGTATCCTGGAGTGCGGCGAAGTATTGGTTGCCGCTTTGTGTGATCGGCGCGAAGATTTTATCTTTGGTCGCCGCACCTTACCGGAAATGGATTTAGCTTCGTTGTCGTGTGCAATCCAAAATATGTGGCTCGCCGCCAGGGCGGAAGGGCTGGGTATGGGCTGGGTGTCCCTGTTTGAACCGCAAGCCTTGAAAGCGTTATTTAGTATGCCGGAAGACAGCCACCCCGTGGCTATCTTATGTTTAGGTCATGTGGAAAAGTTCTACGACAAACCTATGCTTGAGCAGGAACAGTGGGCAGAGCGAAGAAACATCAATGAATTGGTCTTTGAAAATAACTGGAACAGTCCGTGTCGCTAGGTTTTAGCATTAATCCGGTCTCCTCACGGCTAAAGCCTGACCTACAAGCCAAAATCGACCAAAAAACTAAACCGCTGGGTGCGTTAGGACAATTAGAAAACCTCGCACTGAAAATAGGCTTGATCCAAAATAGCCTAGAACCCAAACTAAATAAGCCAACCATTCTCATTTTTGCCGGTGATCACGGCATAGTAGAATCAGGGGTCAGCGCGTATCCGCAAGCTGTTACCGCACAAATGGTTGCCAATTTTTTGGCGGGAGGTGCGGCGATCAGTGTATTTGCAAGGCAACACAGCTTGGAATTGTTGATTGTGGATGCTGGGGTTAATGCTGATTTCCCTCACCCCAACCCTCTCCCAGAGGGAGAGGGGGCTTTTAGTGGTCATCCCAAACTGATTAATGCAAAAATAGCCGAAGGCACAAAAAACTTTCTTTATGATTCTGCCATGTCTGCAAATCAGTGCCTAAAAGCCATACATTCAGGTGCAGAACTGGTAAGACAACAGCATACAAACGGCTGTAACTGTATTGGTTTTGGTGAAATGGGTATAGGCAACACCTCATCCGCCGCTTTGCTTGCACATTGCCTGACTGGTCTTTCAATGGAACAATGCGTTGGTCGCGGTACTGGTTTGGATGATAGCCAGTTACACCATAAGCACGACGTGTTACAGCAAGCCTTAAATTTCCATAAAGATATAACAGCACCACTGGATGTGCTGGCTACTTTCGGCGGTTTTGAAATTGCCATGATGGTGGGCGCTTACCTCAAGGCCGCCGAGCTAGGAATGCTGATTATGGTCGATGGCTTTATTGCCAGTGCCTCGCTGCTAGTGGCATACAAACTGTATCCGACTGTGTTGGATTATTGCGTGTTCTGCCACGTATCTTCCGAGCAAGGCCATAAAGCTTTATTGTCGTACCTTAAAGCTCAGCCCCTATTGAACCTGGAATTACGTTTGGGTGAAGGCTCAGGAATTGCCGTTGCCTATCCGTTAATCCAGTCCGCTATCTTATTTTTAAACGAGATGTCCACGTTTGCTGATGCTGGGGTCGATCAGCAAACAAGCCACTAGGTATGCCACAACTAAAACTATTCTTCCTTGCCCTTAGTTTCTATACACGGCTACCTGCACCCAAAGATCAGGACTACAACCAATTGCCGCAAGCCAGCATTTATCTGCCCTTGGTCGGCTGGGTGGTGGGTGGATTAACTGGATTGTGTTTTTATCTGGCGAATCTGTTGTGGGTGCAAACAACCGGAGTGATACTGGCTTTAATTGCAGGGATTTTGCTCACAGGCGCATTTCATGAAGACGGTTTTGCCGATGTCTGTGACGGTTTTGGTGGCGGTTACGACAAGCAACGCATTCTGGACATCATGAAAGATTCGCAGATTGGCGCTTATGGTGCGCTCGGCCTGTTATTGTTGATGGCCTTAAAAATCAGTTTGCTGAGTTCGCTGCCAGCCGCTTCCGTACCCCTATTATTGTTTGCCGGACATAGTATTAGCCGCTTTCAACCGTTACTGTTGATGCGAACTTATGATTATGCCCGAAGCGACAACAGTAAAGGCAGTGTGGCAGTTTATAAGCCCAGTACCCAGGAGTTACTTATTGCGGGGACTATTGCCTTACTGCCTTTGCTGTTGCTCCCGTTACTTTGCAGTTTAGCCATCCCTCTTGTGCTATTAGCTAATTGGCGATTAGGCCGTTATTTCTATCGTCACATCGGCGGTTATACTGGCGATTGCCTAGGTACTAGCCAGCAAGTGGCGGAAGTTATTTTTTATCTAAGCATCAGCGCATTGTGGACATTTACCTGATCCGCCATACCAAGACAGAGACCGTTAACGGCTTATGTTATGGTCAAAGCGATGTCGAGTTAGCCGACAGTTTCGTAGCTGAGGCGCGGCTTATACGCGAAAAATTACCCGATTTATCGGTGGATTGCTTGATAATCAGCAGCCCATTAAGCCGTTGCGTACAATTGGCGCAAACTTTTTCCAAGCCAATTGAGACGGATGACCGTTTGCAGGAAGTTAATTTTGGTGATTGGGAAAACCAACGCTTTGACGATATAGATGCAGATGTGTTGAAAAACTGGACGGAAAATTTTGTGACGACATCGCCACCAAATGGTGAATGTTTTGGCGAATTGTGCCAACGTGTTGGCAGCTTTTGGGATGAATTGCTTTTAAAGAATCCAGCCAAACAGGTTTTACTTGTCACCCATGCCGGCGTTATTCGTGCCTTGTTGGCTCATGTATTGCAAATGCCACCAGCCAATGCTTTTAAATTTCGTGTTGATGTTGGTTCGCTGCATAAGCTGCAACATATCAACGATTACACATACATTCATTACCTCAACCAATAAGGTAGCGGGTGAAACCTGTAACTTGATAGGCAGGAGTGGCAAACCTAGGTTTGCCCTCCAAAATACATGCGAACCACAGGCATGAAGCCAACAAGTCCGTCAAAATGCAGATTTAATCCACTACCCAATAAATAAATCTATAAATGCACCCATTAGCCGTTTTTGGCACCAGTTCCGATGCCGGAAAAACCACCGTCACGATGGCGCTATGCCGTCTTTTTGCAGATCGTGGCATCCGTATTGCGCCGTTTAAAGCGCAGAATGTCTCCAATAATTCTGCGGTTACACCGGAAGGGCGGGAAATTTCAAGGGCACAATGTTTCCAAGCAGAAGCCGCACGGGTTGCGCCCAGTCATTTGTTTAATCCGGTGTTGCTGAAGTCTTATGGGGACAGTTCTGTACAGGTTATTGTGAATGGCTTGGTTTATAAAAACCAGTCGATTACGAGTTATTACGATGAAATGACCAGCCTAAAAGAACACGTAGCACGGGCGTTTACACAGCTGCAACAAGATTATGATCTGGTGATTGCCGAAGGCGCTGGTTCGCCGGTAGAGTTGAATCTGCTGGATCGAGATCTTTCCAATAGCTTTATTGCCAGCACTTTCAAGACCAAAAATATATTGGTCGCGGACATCGAGCGCGGCGGTGTTTTTGCTTCCATTTATGGCACATTGGAACTGATGGAACCGGTCATGCGAGAAAATCTTATTGGCGTGGTCATCAATAAATTTCGGGGGGATAGGCGTTTTTTTACCGACGGCGAACGCATTATCAAGGAACGGTTTGGTGTACCTGTTTTGGGCGTATTGCCTTATATGCCACTGAATATTGATATGGAGGATTCCCAATCGCTACAGAATTACCAACAACGTTTGGGTGATGTCAAAATCCGCATCGCGGTGATTACTTACCCAGGCTTAAGTAATTACAACGACCTGGACGTGTTGATGGCAGATAGCGAATTGGACGTTGAATTGATCCATGCTTGCCGTCCCTTGCAAGCGTTCGATATGGTATTGTTGCCCGGCAGCAAAACAGTTATGAATGACCTACGTTGGTTGAAAAGCCAGGGTTTGTTCAATGAAATCAAGGCATTTAACAAGCCAATCTTTGGGCTGTGTGGCGGTTATCAGATGCTGTGCCAAAACTTGAATGACCCTGATGCGCTGGAACACAATACCCCAGGTATGGTAACAGGTTTCGGTTTTATCGACGATGACGTGATTTATCAAACCCCCAAGGTGCTGGCGAACGGCAGCTATACCTTATTCGGTTACGCCATCAAAGGTTATGAAATACATTATGGCCGAATGAACCGCTATCCCTTGTATTATCAAAGTCAACAAATCTGGGGTACGCATGTACATGGTCTTTTTGATGATGACGATTTTCGTAGCAGCTATTTTAAGGCGATTAATCCTGCATATAAGGGCTACGGCTATAAGGATTACCGTGAAACGGAAATTCAGCAATTTGCGGATAGGGTTGGAGAAGCCATTGACATACGAGTGTTGTTAGGCATATTAAGGGCAGAGCTATGAAGACATTATTTATTGGGGGCATCAAAAGCGGCAAATCGCGCTTGGCTGAAAGTTACATTCTTAAGCAGGCCAAGCAAAAACCTTATTACCTGGCAACCACGGAGCTTATTGACGATGAAATGCGTGAACGTATCACAGCACACCAGCAACGTCGGCAAGATCGCTTTACCACGCTAGAAGAGCCTATCCAATTGCTAAATGCCTTAAAAAATTGCGCCAGCACTGTGTTAATCGAATGTGTGTCTATGTGGTTGAACAATATGCTTTATCATCATCATAACGAAACACAAATTTTGCAGGAGTTATCTGACTGTTTGCAGTTACCCAATGACCTGGTTTTTGTGCTAAATGAAGTGGGTTTAGGCGTAATTCCCGATAATCCTTTGTCTCGGCAATTCGTCGATTTATCGGGCAAAGCCGCGCAGTTGCTGAGTGAACACTGCGATCAAGTGTTTTTTTGTTGTGCGGGACTAACTTTGCGATTAAAGTGACGACTGTTTTATGTGTAATACCTGCATGATTTTATTGTTATTTAATATATAGAGACCTTTGCACAAACAGCAGAAACTCCGGCTGACTGGTCAAAAGCCGATTTTTTTGAATTGGCATTCACCTTAATGGGCGGTATTCGGCTGAAATACGCATTTATCTCGCCATTTTTCATAAACCCTTGGCTATTTTTCGCGGTTT
>NZ_CBAROL010000040.1:0-17887 GCF_964779595.1 Methyloglobulus sp. | reverse complement strand
TTCGAACTACAATGACGAGTACGGATAGCGGGGAGTTCAATCTACGAGACAGGCTTTAAGCCTAAGGATGGGTACGACTTCCCCGTTACCCTCCCGATGATCAACCGGGGATTCTGACCTTTTGAGAGCTCAGAATCAAGATATAAGGTCGGGTTAGCATTAGCGTACCTCGACATAAGCCAAAATAAACGAGTCCATTCATGACAGCGAATTACAAAGATAACAACGAATTAACAGAGGAAGAAGTTGAACAAGCTTGCGGTATATTGCAAGCTCCAAAGCATGTCACATTGGAGCAAATGGACAAAGCATTAAATTAAGAGTCCCAACCTGTCAAAACCAAAAGTCGGTTTACGCTAATGCTAACCCAACCTACAATGATTAATGCGAATATTAGGCATAGACCCCGGCTCAAGATTGACAGGCTATGGCGTTATTGAAGAATCCCCGCGCGGCTTTCAATATATCGCCAGTGGTAGCATTCGGGTGACGGCGGATTATTTCCCTGATCGGCTTAAGCAGATATTTAAAGGTTTATTGGAAGTGGTGGAACGCTATCAGCCGGAGCAAATGGCTATCGAGCAAGTGTTTATGCACATCAATGCGGATTCCGCCCTAAAACTGGGGCAAGCGCGTGGTGCGGCGATTTGCGCGGTGCAGGCGGCTGGGTTGCCGGTGTTTGAATATTCCGCCAAGCAGGTTAAACAAGCCGTGGTCGGGAAAGGTAATGCGGCAAAGACGCAAGTTCAGCACATGGTGAAAATTCTGTTAAATATCCAAGGCGAAATGCAGATTGATGCCAGCGATGCCTTGGGCATTTGTATCTGCCATGCTCATCATCAGCAAACGGCACTGCGCTTACAAAAAGGTTTAGGGTTGTGATCGGATTTTTGCGCGGTAAACTGATCCACAAAGCGCCGCCCGTATTATTATTGGATGTGCAAGGCGTGGGTTACGAAGTGGAAGCGCCGATGACGACGTTTTATAACCTGCCCGCTATCGGCGTTGAAATCCTGTTGCACACGCATTTAGTGGTGCGCGAGGATGCCCATATTTTATTCGGTTTTTCGACCGAGGCCGACCGGACGATGTTCAGGACGTTGATTAAGGTAAACGGTGTGGGCCCCAAGTTGGCGTTAACGATATTGTCCGGCCAGACTGCTGAAGAATTCCATCGCTGCATCCATAACAACGACACCCAAGCCTTGGTGCGTTTGCCGGGCGTAGGCAAAAAAACCGCAGAACGCCTAGTGATAGAAATGCGTGACCGCTTGCCGGATTTGGGGGATTCGTCCCTATCTAGTATAGAGGCAGTCAGCTCGGTTATGAATATCTCAAATTCTAGCCCCAAGCAGGAAGCCATCAGCGCCTTATGTTCATTAGGCTATAAGCCTTTGGATGCGGCTAAAATGGTGCAAAATATCGCAGTTGAAGGCAAAAGTTGTGAGGATATTATCAGGCTGGCGTTGCAAAGGGCTTCTAAATGATGAGTGCGGTGAGATGATACGGAGCGTAGCGATATGATCGAGAGTGACCGCATGATCAGCGGCCGCAGCCACCCTGACGAAGAACGGCAAGACCGCGCAATCCGCCCTAAACGCCTAGTGGATTATGTGGGACAACAAGAGCTGCGTACCCAAATGGAAATCTTTATCCAGGCGGCGACCGCTCGGCAAGAGGCCTTGGATCATGTGCTGATTTTCGGTCCACCAGGACTGGGTAAAACCACGTTAGCCAATATCATCGCCACGGAAATGTGTGTTAATATTCGCCAAACTTCGGGGCCGGTGCTGGAAAAAGCGGGTGATTTGGCGGCTTTACTCACCAATCTTGAAGCCCATGATGTGCTGTTTATTGATGAAATTCATCGCTTGAGCCCTGCGGTTGAAGAAATCCTGTATCCGGCGATGGAGGACTATCAACTGGATTTGATGATAGGCGAAGGCCCCGCTGCCCGGTCAATCAAGCTGGATTTGCCGCCGTTTACCTTAGTCGGTGCGACCACACGGGCAGGCTTGCTGACTTCACCATTACGGGATCGTTTTGGTATCGTCCAACGCTTGGAATTCTATACGATTGATGAGTTAGCCAGCATCGCCATGCGTTCAGCTAATGTGCTGGGGATTAGCATGGAGCCGCAGGGCGCTTATGAAATCGCCAGACGTTCCCGTGGTACGCCGCGTATCGCTAACCGCTTGTTGCGGCGAGTGCGTGATTATGCGGAAGTTAAGGCGAGTGGCGTTATAACAGAAATTATTTCTGTTCAGGCTCTGGACATGTTGCGTGTGGATACTAACGGTTTTGATGCCCTCGACCGTAAATTATTGATGGCGATGATAGACAATTTTTCCGGCGGGCCGGTCGGTCTTGATACCTTAGCGGCGGCAATTAATGAAGAGCGCGGCACCATCGAAGACGTTTTGGAACCGTATCTCTTGCAACAAGGCTTTATCATGCGGACACCACGAGGACGCGTGGTAACGCAGCAAGCGTATTTGCATTTTGGCTTAAAACCGCCGAAAAGCATGGGCGTTTCCGAGGATTTGTTTGAATAAACCGTTTATCTGGCCTGTCCGCGTCTATTATGAAGATACCGATGCTGGTGGCGTGGTGTTTTATGCCAATTATTTAAAATACATGGAACGGGCAAGGACTGAGTTGCTTAGGGCTAAGGGCTTCGAGCAGGATGAATTGATGGTAAATGAAGGCATCATCTTTGCTGTGCGGTCATTACAGATTGAATACATTAAACCAGCCCACTTCAATCATCTACTGCAAGTGAGCGCGGAAATTAAAAACACAAAAAAGGCCAGTCTTGAATTTTCCCAGAAAATTACCCATGATAACAATCTGTTAGTAACATCCGAAGTACGTATTGCCTGTTTAGACGTAATTACCATGAAACCAAGGGCTATTCCCCAAAATTTATTAGAGCAATTTAATTTAGAGCAAAAAACGCATGAATACTGATTTATCCATTTTCCATTTAATATTGGAAGCCAGCTTTGTCGTCCAATTTGTCATGCTGATACTGATCGTAGCATCCGTGGCATCGTGGACTTTCATATTTTCCAAGCGCAAGGAACTTAGCCGCGCAATACAAATCACAGACGAATTTGAAGGTGAATTCTGGTCAGGTACGGCATTGGCTGATCTTTACAGAAAACTGGCGGCAAAAGATTTTGAACCCGAAGGCATAGAAAAAATATTTCTGGCTGGCTACAAAGAGTTTTCACGGATGCGCCAAACCGGAACCGTCGAGCCGATGGTGCAAGTGGAAAGCGCCCAACGCGCCATGCGGATTGAGTTGTCGAGAGAACTTGATCGCCTAGATGAGCATTTGGCCTTTCTGGCAACAGTGGGTTCAACCAGCCCATACGTCGGCTTATTTGGCACCGTATGGGGCATCATGAATTCCTTTATGTCATTAAGCACGGTTAAACAGGCAACCTTGGCGCAGGTTGCGCCGGGTATTGCAGAAGCCTTGATCGCAACGGCAATCGGTTTATTTGCCGCGATTCCTGCGGTGGTCGCCTATAACCGTTTTTCTACGCGTTTGGATAGCTTAACGGGTCGGTACGAATTGTTTGTCGAAGAATTCGTCGTATTGCTGCAAAGACAGGCACATATGAAATGAGGAAAAATAAGCGCAGAAAGCCGATGGCGGAAATCAACGTCGTCCCATATATTGATGTGACCTTGGTGTTGTTGATTATTTTTATGATTACTACGCCCATGCTGCAAACGGGGGTGGACGTTGACTTGCCGAAAGCCGAGTCGGCAAACGTTGAACAAAAAGAAGGGCAGCCGCCTTTAATCATCTCTATCAATAAGGAACACCAGTACTTTATTGATCATGGCGATGGCAAGCAACCGGTTCCGGTGCAGCCCGAGGAAATCAACGAAAAGGTGACGGAAGTCCTAAGCAGTAACAAAAGCCCACAAGTGTTGATTAAAGCGGATAAAACTGTTGACTATGGTTCTGTGGTGACGGTGATGGCCTCACTTAAAAATGCAGGCATACCCAATGTAGGGTTAATGACCCAGCCGGAAGACGACCAATAAGATATAAATGGATAGTCAAAAAAAGCTTACCCAGGCATTCATCTTAGCCTTGGTTTTCCATCTTATTTTGCTGGGGTTGTTCGCCTTAAGTGCGCTTTATAAGCCGAAAGCGGAACTGCCGCAGCCGGAATCAGACATCATTCATGCCACGATTGTAGAAGAAACCCAAGCACCCGTAAAAATCAAGCCTGTCGAAAAAGCCAAGCCGATAGCAGAACAAAAACAGGAAAAAGAACAAGCAGTTGTAACTAAAAAAGCCGAAGAAAAACAAGCGGAACTGCTTAAACAAAAAGCAGCAGAGGTAGCCCAGGCGAAAGCAGAAGCCAAGAAAGAAGCGGCTGAAAAGGCTCAAGCCGAAGCAAAAAAACTTGAGGCTGTTGAAGCGAAAAAAGAAGCTGCGAAAAAAGCAGAGGTAAAAAAAGAAGAAACAGCTAAAGCTGCCGCCGATAAAAAAGCCGAAGCAAAAAAACAGGAAGCGGCAAAAGCCAAGGAAGAAACTAAAAAAGCGGTTGTTGAAGCCAAAGCAGAAGCAGCTGCCAAAGAAAAAGCTGAAGCGAAAAAAGCCGCAGATACGGAAGCAAAACAAGCTGCTGAGGAAAAGGCCGAAGCGAAAAAACTTAAGGTCGCTGAAACCAAACAATTAGAAGCTGCCCAAAAAGCAGAGGCCAAGAAAAAAGAAGCCGCTAAAGCGGAATCTGCCGCTGAAGCAAAAGCCGAAGCAAAAAAACTGGAAGCAGTAAAAGCTAAAGAAGAAGCCAAAAAAGCCGCTGCTGAGGCCAAAGCGGATGCAGCCGCCAAAGAAAAGGCTGATGCGAAAAAAGCCGCAGCAGCAGAAGCTAAAAAAGCAGCCGTTGCCGAAGCAAAGGCTAAAGCCGCCGCAGAAGCCAAGGCGGAGACCGCTGCGAACGCCAAGGCAGAAGCAGCGGCTCAGGCAAAAGCGGACGCAAAAATAGCCGCAGCGGCGGAAGCTAAAAAAGCAGCCGCTGCCGAAGCAAAAGCTAACGCCGCCGCAGAAGCCAAAGCTAACGCCGCCGCAGAAGCCAAAGCTGAAGCGGCTGCTGATGCAAAAAAAGCGGCTGAAGCCGCAGCAAAAAAAGAAGCCGCAGCAAAGCGTATTGCTGAATTAGCAGCCGCAGAAAACGCCAAATTAGAAGCTGCTGCACAAGCCAAAGCAGAAGCGGCAAGAGCCAGTGCCGCATCAAATGCAGCCGAAATCGAAAAATACCGAAGGCTTATCTCCGAGAAAGTTCACCGGAATTGGATTGCACCGCCAGGCTCTTCCGGTTCAAGATGTACGGTAAAAGTCAGGCTAACTTCCGATGGCACAGTGATGGACTCGACGGTTAACTGCAACGGAAATGAACTGTTTTCCCGTTCGGTAGAAAACGCCATCAACCGGGCATCGCCGCTGCCCGTTCCATCGGATACAAGCCTAGCTAAAGTATTCAGATCATTTACATTTAATTTTAATGCTAGAAATTAACCTTAACTATTGATAATATCTTATTGATATTCATGATATATTAATGTTAGCAAGATATAATGATTAGCGTAGTTGGTTAAATCTGTAACTTGATTATGGGGCGGAGTGACAAACCTAGGTTTGTCACTCCGAAATACAAGCGACTCAAAAGGATGAAGCTGACAAGACCTTGAAAAAAAACAGATTTAACCCATTAGAAATAATTATAACGATTGTATTTCAGACTTTAGGTTTAACGAGGTAGAAACGTGAATTTCCTTAAAAAAATCCTGATGCTTGGCATGTTAGTGGCTTTCGCACCGCTTAGTCAGGCCGAATTGACTATAGACATCACCGAAAGCTCTGATAGTGGCACTCCTGTCGCTGTTGTGCCATTTGCATCATCCGGCGCACCTGTGGATGTCAGCTCGGTAATTAATGCTGATCTGGCGCGTAGCGGCTATTTCAAAATGTTGGCGGAACAGACTATGCGGAGCAGACCGAGTTCTGCTTCTGCTGTCCAATTCCCTGAATGGCAGGCATTAAACCAAAATTATCTGGTGGTGGGCCAGGTTGGTGGCGGCGCTGGCGGTCAATACAATGTGCAATTTCAGTTGCTGGATGTGCTGAAAAGCAGCCAATTGCTTGGTTATCAGATGAATTCATCTGCTGCTGACTTACGCCGGACTGCCCACCAAATTGCAGACATGATCTTTGAAAAATTGACGGGCAAAAAAGGCGCGTTTAGTGGTCGGATCGCTTACGTAACTAACAACAAGCAGCAAAGTCAGCTCCAAGTAGCAGATACTGACGGCTTTAACCCACAAACTATCGCCAGCTCGCAAGAGCCTTTGATGTCGCCATCCTGGTCACCCGATAAAAGCAAAATGGCTTATGTGTCCTTTGAACGAAAGACTGCCGCGATTTACGTGCAGATTTTGGCAACCGGGCAACGGAAGCGCGTGGCGGAATTCCCTGGCATCAACGGTGCTCCGGCATGGTCTCCCGACGGCAACAAACTGGCGTTGACCTTATCCAAAGACGGCAGCCCTGACATTTACACGCTCAACCTTATGACAGGCGCATTGACCAAACTGACCAAAAGCTATTCCATAGACACTGAACCCGTCTGGTCGCCCGATGGCGGAAGCATCGTGTTCACCTCAGATCGTGGTGGCAAACCGCAACTGTATAAGGTTTCCAGCACTGGCGGAGGGGAAACAAGAATAACCTTTTCAGGCGATTATAATGCCCGTGCCAGTTTTTCTCCCGATGGCAAAAGTATTGCGATGGTGCATGGCAATGGCGGCGATTACCGCATTGGCGTGATGGATGTAGGCAGCAAGTCAATCAACGTGTTGACGACAGGCCCTGCCGATGAATCACCCAGTTTTGCGCCGAATGGCACGATGGTTTTGTATGCGACCAAAAAAGGCGGCACGGCTTACTTATCCGCCGTGTCTTTAGATGGTAAAATGCAGCAAAAACTGGCTTTCAGTAATGGTGGCGTACGCGAACCTGCTTGGGCACCCTAAACGGCTCGTCGAAATTACCTAAACCGATCAACAACTCAGGAACAAAGACTATGAAATTAAACAAATTATTATGGGTTTTACTGGTGGCAATATTCGCCTTATCCGGTTGCAGTGAAGACGAAGCAACGGACGGCCTTAATGCCGGACAAAATGCTGCCAGCGGCATTAACGACGCTTCAACCAGCGGATTGAATGGTGCTTCAACCTTATCAGGAATGGCTGGAGCGGGTTATACCGGCGTAACCGGCAATAATTCTTTCCTCGGCCCTGAATTCACTGATCCTAATAATCCCCTATCCAGAAGTACGATTTATTTCATGCTGGATAGCAGTGAAGTCCAACCGGATTTTATCCAAGTCATCAATGCCCATGCGAAATATTTGGTTGCCCATCCTAACCAAAAATTGACACTGGAAGGTCATGCGGATGAACGCGGTTCACCCGAATATAACATTGCCCTGGGCGACCAACGTGCAAAAGCAGTCGCAGGAATGATGAAAGCCCAAGGGGTTTCCGATGGTCAATTGACCTTGATTAGTTACGGCGAAGAAAAACCGGCCGTATTTGGCAGTGACGAAGGTTCTTACGAGCGCAATCGTCGTGCTGAATTGTCTTATCAGAGGTAAGCCTTGATGAATGCACGAATTGCATTGTTTCTATGCGCTTGCAGCGTTGCTTGTGCTGAGTTGCCTCCTGTTGTTGATAAATCGACCAATCCGGCACTGAATGCAGCCAAACCACCCGCATCATTGGCTTCAGATTACGAGATGATGAAGCGGATAGAGCAAATGCAAGCTGAAGTGCAGCAGCTTACGGGCAAGGTCGAAGAGCAAGCCTCTCAAATTGAGGAGCTAAAAAAGCAACAAAAAACCATGTTCACTGATTTCGATGATCGGATTCAAAGCATCGAAAATAAATCCGGTACAGGTCAACCATCGGCAGAAACTCCGGCGGATTCAGGCACAGGCGCAACAGAACCCTCAGCGCCTGCGGCTACCGACGACCCGACAAGTGCCGTGCAACCGCAAGATAATCCATCCGAAGCCGCCACACCTTCATCGGCTGCTCCGGGCTTGGCCGCACCCGCGCAGTCTTCAGATGTTAGTCCATCCCAAGTTTCTGATGTTGAAAAACAGGAATATCAACAAGCATACGATGACCTCAGAAATGGCCGGACAGCCCAGGCCATCACAGCATTCAATGCTTATATCGCTAATCATCCAGGGAGCGGTTACGCAAGCAACGCCCAATATTGGTTAGGCGAAGCCCACAGAGTTGACCAGGATAATGTTTCCGCCCGAAAAGCGTTCAACGATGTGGTGGTAACCTATCCTAACTCTGCAAAAGTCCCTGATGCCTTGTTGAAACTGGGCTATATCGAAATGGAAGAAAAAAATCCGGCAAAAGCCCGTGAATATTTGACGCGAGTGACCACCGAATTTGCCAGTTCCAGAGCCGCAGGGTTGGCGCAAAAGAAGTTGCTTCTGCTTGATGGAAGCCCACAGTAATTGTGAGTTCACTGCGGATAACGGAAATCTTTTACTCTCTGCAAGGGGAGTCAAGCACCGTCGGCATTCCCACCGTTTTCATCAGGCTTACCGGTTGCCCGTTACGATGCGGTTATTGTGATACCGAATACGCTTTTACGGGCGGCGAAAAAAAAACCATCGACGACATTATTGCCGAAGTTGATAGTTACCGCGCACGTTATGTCACCGTCACTGGAGGGGAACCGCTCGCGCAGCCTTCTTGTCTGGAATTGATGACAAGGTTGCTTGATCTGGGTTACACCGTATCGCTCGAAACCAGCGGCGCTATTGATGTCTCAACCGTTGATCCTCGCGTCATCAAGGTGATGGATCTTAAAACACCCAGTTCTGGTGAATTAAGTAAAAATCTCTATCAAAATATCCAGTACCTGACCAAAAATGACCAAGTCAAATTCGTTATCGGTAATGAAGAAGATTACAACTGGTCTAAGCAAACAATATCCGATTACGAATTGCCAGATTGTTGTGAAGTGCTATTTTCGCCCGTCATGGGACAGCAAAATCCAACCGAATTAGCCAATAAAATCCTGGAAGACAGGTTGCCTGTGCGCTTCCAAATACAGCTCCATAAATTGCTTTGGGACGATGCCCGAGGCAAATAACCTATATGTCCAAAAAAGCCATCATCCTCTTATCTGGCGGGTTAGATTCCATCACCGTACTGGCTCTCGCCCAGCAACAGGGATTTGATTGCTACGCCCTCAGTTTCGATTACGGGCAACGACATAACGCAGAACTCAAGGCTGCTAGTGAGATAGCTCAGGCTTATCAAGTAAAAGATCACAAAATTGTCAAACTTGGGTTGGGTTCTATCGGCGGTTCAGCCCTAACCGATGATAACATCCAAGTCCCCAACCAACTCCAAGATGGCATACCAGTCACTTACGTACCCGCGAGAAACACCATATTCCTCGCCTTTGCCTTAGGATGGGCGGAAGTGCTAAAAATAAGGGATATTTTCATCGGCGTTAACGCAGTCGATTATTCGGGTTATCCCGATTGCAGGCCAGAATTCATCAAAGCTTTCCAACAACTTGCTGACCTTGCCACCAAAGCAGGGGTTGAGGGCGAACATTTCACCATCCACACTCCGCTTATCGACTTAAGCAAAGCAGAAATTATCAAGTTAGGTGTTAACCTTGGAGTTGATTATGCCCAGACTGTCTCGTGCTATTCTGCCGATGAGCAGGGTAGGGCTTGTAGAGTTTGCGATGCTTGCCGACTAAGATTGCAAGGCTTTACCGAATCGGGTGTGCAAGATCCAACCCGTTACCAACAATAGACCGCAATCGGTCAAAACACCTGAGATCAGGTGTTTTTCGTGGTGAAATGTAATCAAAATGAATGCTCAACCTAAAATAAATCCACTCGATCAATTAACGTTCGATAATCGCTTCGTTAGCGAGCTACCTGCTGACCAGGAAACCCGCAATTATCCCAGACAGGTATTGGGTGCGTGTTATTCACATGTATTGCCGACTAAAGTGACGAAGCCAGTAACGGTAGCTCATGCCAAAGAAGTCGCCGCTTTAGTGGGTTTGTCAGAATCTGATTGCCAGACTGATGATTTTTCTCAAGTATTTGCCGGAAATCGCTTGGCTGTGGGCATGGAGTCGTTTGCTATGTGCTACGGTGGTCATCAGTTTGGTCATTGGGCGGGGCAATTAGGTGATGGTCGAGCGATTAATTTAGGTGATGTGATAAATCGACAAGGTCAACGCTGGGCATTGCAACTTAAAGGCGCAGGGCTTACACCTTACTCCAGGATGGCTGATGGCTTGGCGGTTTTGCGTTCATCAGTGCGGGAATTCCTGTGTAGCGAGGCTATGTTCCATTTAGGTGTGCCGACCACGCGGGCGTTGAGTTTGGTAACAACCGGTGAGCAGGTAGTTAGAGACATGTTCTATAACGGCAATCCAAAAGCTGAACCTGGAGCGGTAGTCTGCCGTGTTGCACCTTCGTTTATTCGGTTTGGCAGTTTTCAAATCCATGCGGCTCGAGGCGATCTGGATGTACTCAAAAAATTGGCAGATTACACCATAAATACCCACTTCCCGCATCTGGGCAAACCTTCTCCTGATGTTTACGTCACCTGGTTTGAAGAAGTTTGCCGAACGACTGCTGAAATGATTGTTCACTGGCAACGGGTCGGCTTTGTGCATGGCGTGATGAACACGGACAATATGTCAATTCTTGGATTAACCATTGATTATGGGCCTTATGGCTGGCTGGAAAACTACGATCCTGACTGGACACCCAATACCACCGACAAGGCAGAACGGCGGTATCGCTTTAGCAATCAACCGGCCTGTGCATTTTGGAATTTGGGGCAATTAGCTAATGCCATTTATCCGCTGGTTGGGCAAGTTGAGTCTTTGCAGCAAGCTTTGAACGTGTTCACACAGGTATTTGGCGAGCAATGGCAGCTTATGATGTGCAAGAAACTAGGCTTAAGTCGGTTTGATTCAGACCAAGATGATGCCTTATTTGCCGAGCTACTGGCTGTGCTGCAAATGGTTGAAACCGATATGACGCTATTTTTTCGTCAACTTGCCGAGGTCGATTTAGGTAAAGATACGCTCGAAAACAGCAATATTGAAGAGCTTATAGCACCGCTTACAGAAGCTTATTACCTGCCAGAACAGCTTACGCCAGAATATATCTCGTGCTTGCTTGCTTGGCTAAAACGCTATAATCAGCACTTAATTCAGGATGGTATTCCCCACGAAATTCGGCGTGAACGTATGAATCGGGTTAATCCCAAATATGTGTTACGTAACTACATGGCGCAAATTGCCATAGATAAAGCGGAGCAGGGTGACTTTGCCTTGATTGCGGAATTGCTGGAACTACTGCGCCATCCCTACGATGAACAGCCAGAAAAAGCACAATATGCTGCCAAACGACCGGATTGGGCGCGGCAGCGGGCGGGTTGTTCGATGTTGTCGTGTAGTTCGTAAGCTGTTGATAAAAAAAGTTATACCCAGTCTATTTGCATACCCGAAAGGCTTAAAAATTCAGTTTAAGCGAAGCTAAACGTGCATTTTAGATTAAATACCCAGCCATAAAGCCAACATTGCTCGAAAAAACAAGTTACTAAGCAAGTTTTATAATGTTGACTATAATCAGTAACGTTGATTATGATAACGACAGACGACGTTAGAAACTAACTTGGGGACTTCAAATTGCAGAAGCTGGGGTATGACAAGCCGACTTTTGGCACTATTCTTGCGATTGTTGTTATTTTTGCTGCTTTTTCTCCCGTTGCCACAGCCACAGAGGTAGTCGTCAACAAATCAGTGTCCACTTCGGGGTATTCCAAAGCGGACATCAGCGCTATCTTCACCATGCAAAAAAGACGTTGGTCAAATAACAGGCAAATTAAGGTTTATACACTGCCTGATAGCAACCCGCTTCATAAAGATTTTGTCAAAAATAACCTTAACATGTTGATTTATCATGTAAGAAAGGTTTGGGACAGAATGACATATTCTGGCACAGGAGCTGCACCGATTGAGCTTGAATCCGAACAGGAGATGATTGAAAAAATCGCAACTACACCTGATTCCATTGGCTATATAAATAGCAAACCAGACAATGAAAACATTCGCTCATTTGACTATCAATAAGCCGTCTTTTTTCGGGCTTTATCTTCTGGGTACGCCTGTGCATGTTCGTTGTGAAGGCGAGGCAAAATTTTTGAAGCGGATTAGCCGAGTCGGGCAATTGTTGACAGCTTGTTTGTTTATCATTTATTACAGCACAAGCGTTGTGGCAGAATCCACGTTGCTACCCGATGAAGTCCAAATTCACGGCTTTTTAACCCAAGGCTTTTTTCATTCTTCTGATAATAATGTCTATGGGCAAAGTGATGATGGGATTAGCCCGGGCTTAACTGAAATTGGTCTTAACCTGAGCTATCAACCTTGGGATAGATTGCGTTTTGCAGCACAAGGGCTTTATCGACGGGCAGGTGCTGTCGATAGTGGTAGTGTAAGGCTGGATTATGGTTTGGCCGATTTAACGCTGTTAGAACATGATAGTGGCAAGCTGGGTCTTCGTGGTGGGCGTATCAAAATACCGTTTGGTTTATATAATGAAACGCGAGATGTGGCCTTTACCCATCCAACCATCTTACTACCCCAAGGTATTTATTTTGATCGCTCAAGATCGCTATTGATTTCAGCAGATGGTGGCTCATTTTATGCGGAACAACGCACCGATTTTGGCGATTTTAATTTCAAGTTTAATGTTGGCAAGCCATCTAATGATTTGAATGAAATTAAAGCCGTGGTTCTGGCTAAACAAGCGGCACAAGGCACTTTTGACACGAAACCCGCCATCGCCACCCAACTGAATTATGAGATAAATGGTGGTGAATATGTGTTTGCAGTCAGTTATATGGATCTGACATTCGACTTTAATCCCGCATTAAGTGAAAAAGACATTCCCCAAAATCGTACCCATATACAGCCTTTATTGTTTTCTGCCCAATATAATGGCGAAAAAATTACCTTAACGGGCGAGTACGAATACCGTTGGAATACCTTCGGACGATTTGCGTCCCAGGGCGGTGGCAAATTTGTTTCAGAAAGTTGGTATGTCGAGGGTAGCTACCGTATTTTACCGGAGCTACAAGCCACGGTACGCTTTGATACGATTTCAATGGATATAACGGATAGAAACGGCGACACTGCGGCATTACTGGGTTTCCAAAGGCATACCGCCTTTGCATCAGATTGGGTATTTGGTTTACGCTGGGACATCACGCCATCCTGGATGGTAAGGGCTGATTATACGCGGGTACATGGCACTGCTTGGTTACCTCAGGCAGATAATCCCGATCCCAATAAAACCAAGCAGGATTGGAATCTGTATGGTTTGCAATTGTCCTTCAAGTTTTAGCTAAGATGGGAAAAAATAGCCTATTTTTCAGTTTACGATGGAAATTAGCTATCCTGTTTGGCATTGTATTTCTGGTTTTGCAAACAGTATTTGCGTTTGTTTCATATTTGAATGCTCAGGATAATTTTGAAAATGATCGAAAAAATATCCAAAACAGCCATATCAACATTGCAGAAACCTTAACAAAAGATTCGTTTTCGGTACTAGAACAATTTGCAGAACTGATTTCGGTCGTCAATAATCCCTCATCACATAGTTCAAAAGAGCAGAATCGTGGTGTTTCATCAATGGATGAAAACTGGTCGCGTTGGCAATTAATCTGGGATATGGAAAATATCGTCTTGTTTGATAAGCAAGGCACACGGATTAAGTCCTGGGGTGACCAGTTGATTGATTCAGATGCCACTGTGCAACGTGTTCTGAAAAATGAATTGCCGGAACATCAGATTTTTTGCCCAGACAACTGTTTTCAGCAGGTGATTATTCCGGTGATGGGAAAGGCAGATATTTCCGGTGGCATCAGCGTGATTCGACCTTTTTCTGATGTCATTATTAAATATAACGCAGCAACGCGTTCGGATATCGGTATCTTAATCGCTGATAATAAAGCTGAAATTTCTCAGGGAAGTCGATGGAAATATAAATTGTCGGGCATGACCCAACCGGAAAAAAACCAACCTATTTTCGAGTTTATTTCCAAACACCACAGCATTGATGCCTTTTTTAATGGCAGCAAAAGAATAGAATTCAATAACTCGGTGTATGAAGTGCGGGTGCTACCCATACAGCAAGCGGAGGCAAGCAAAGCACCGCCGTATTTTCTCTTCGTAGACGACATAACAGCCGATCTTAAGCACCTTAGTAGCGATCTTAAACGGGTCTGGTTATATGGTTTTATAGGCTTATTGGCTTCATTGTTGTTGATTTTGCTGGCCTTGCATATTGCCTTACGGCGTATTTCGCGGCTTTTTAGGGCGTTGCCGCTATTATCAAAGAACCACTTTAGTCAATTCAGGAAGCAAATAGTCGTAAAAAACAGCACTAATTTGGGTTATGACGAACTGGATAAGCTCAGTTTTACGGCCTTAAACTTGGCCGCCCAGCTTGAACATTTTGAGCAGGAAATGCGCGGTCATACCTTTAATATATTGGAGAAAAGCCAGGAGTTAGCGAAAGAACGTGATTTTATCCGACAGTTGGTTGAGCTGGCTCCCATCATTATCATCATCCAAAAGCTTAACGGGATTATTTTAACGATAAATCATGCCGGCGTTGATGGTCTGGAAACCGAGAGCAGCACCATTATCGGGAAAGTATTCGATATTTTTCTACCAGAATCCGATCAGGAACACCTGAGCAAATTAAATCGTTTACGGTCTGGCGAATACGGCGACCAAGTTCAATTGGATGGGTTGTTATTGACTGAGGCAGGAAAGCTTCGGGACATTTCCTGGCTGCACAAGTTAATGCCATCCAAAGAACATGGTGACGAAATGGTCATATTGACTTTGGGCATGGATATTAGCGAACGCAAAATCGCAGAAGCCCGAAATATCAGGATGGCGTATTACGATTATCTGACGGGTTTAGGTAATCGGCGGAAATTTCATGAGGAATTCGCCCCAAAATTAGCCTCTGCCGAACGTTACGGTTATCAGCTTGCTCTGTTTTATCTGGATTTGGATCGATTTAAAGAAATTAATGACACCAGTGGTCATGATGCAGGCGATAGCTTTCTTAAGATGGTCGCCAATGCCTTGAAGGAAACCATTCGTTCCACAGATTTATTGTGCCGAGTAGGTGGCGACGAGTTTGCTTTGCTAATGCCTAGTGCCGATATGGTGGGCGTGGAGCATATTGCCAAAAAAATCAATACCGTGCTAAAAGCGCAGACTTTTAACAGTAGCGGGAAAACTTATGCGGCCAGTGCCAGTATCGGTGTGGCGGTATTTCCATTACACGGTGCGACGGTTAATGAGTTGATGGCAAATGCTGATTTAGCTATGTATCAAGCTAAAGAATTAGGTCGAGGGCAGCACCATTTGTTCAATCCAGAATACGATTATCGAAGCAAGGCAAACCAGACCGTACGCTGGCGCACCATTTTAGATGATGCCATTGCCAATGATAAGTTTGTGTTGTTTTATCAACCTATACTGAATATAAAATCCAACAAAATCAGCCACTATGAATGCCTGATTCGGTTGCAACAAGATGATGGCCCGATGCTAATGCCATCGGATTTTGTGTTTCGGGCGGAAGAATTGGGTTTAATTAGCAAAATTGACCGGATCGTATTAAAAAAAGCCGTAGAGCAGCATCTTGAGTTTAATCGGCAAGGTAAGGAATATAAACTCAGCGTAAACATATCCAAACGTTCATTCGATGATCCAACTATTTTTGAAGATTTTGCTGTGCTATTCAGTAACCCAGATGTTGATCAAAAACGAATCATTTTTGAAATAACGGATACTGCCGCCGTTTCCAATTATCAATCAACGAATGTGTTGATTAACCAAATTAGAGGGCTGGGTTGCGTACTCGCGCTGAATGATTTTGGGGTTGAATATCCTTCGCTACATTATTTAAAAAATGCACCGGTTGATTACGTAAAAATCGACGGCTCCCTCATCCGACATCTCGACAAAAACAATGATGACCGCGTTTTTGTTAAAGCGTTAATCGAATTGGCTCAAGCATTTGGTAAAAAAACAGTTGCTGAGTTCGTGGAGAGTGAAGATATTTTGACTATTCTCAGGGAGTTAGGCATAGATTACGCACAGGGTTATCACATAGGTAAACCCAAGGCGATGGAATAGCCGTGCCAAGGTTTCTGAACGTGTTCTGCTGTATTACAATACCTGCTAATCCTTCCGAGTTAATCTTACCAAGACTGCCGCACTAACGCAGGTTGTCTTGTGGATACCTAAATCCTATGAAAAAATTAAAATGTGCTGTCATTGGTGCAGGTTATCTGGGCAAATTTCACGCCCAGAAATATGCCTCATTGCCAGATTGTGAGCTAGTTGCCGTCGTTGATGTCGATGAAGCCGTCGCTATTAGCGTAGCTGCTACTAACGGCGCAAAGGCCTATACAGACTATAAGCAGATTCTGGGAGAAGTGGATGCAGTTAGCATCGTCGTTCCAACTACTTACCATCATGCCGTTGCCAAGGACTTTCTGGCTGCGGGGGCGCATGTGTTGGTCGAAAAACCGATAACAGTGACGGTTGCCGAAGCGGATGACCTGATTGCTATTGCCAAAGAAAAAAATCTGGTTTTGCAGGTTGGACACCTAGAACGGTTTAATCCAGCCGTTTTGGGCTTAGAAAAGGACGAAAAACCGTTGTTTATCGAATCCCACCGCCTGTCGCCCTTTAATCCCCGTGCCAACGATGTCAGCGTTGTACTGGACTTGATGATCCATGATATTGATATCATCTTGGCTTTGGTGGATTCGGAACTGGAACGCATTGATGCCAGCGGCACGGCCGTCCTGACGCAAGGCACGGACATTGCTAATGCGCGGTTATTGTTCGCCAACGGCTGCGTCGCCAATGTCACCGCCAGCCGGATCAGCATGAAAATGGAACGCAAAATGCGGATGTTCAGGCCAAGTTCTTATGTGTCAGTGGATTTCCAGAACCGCGTGTTGACCAAACATAAAACCGGCACAAAAGAAATGTTCCCCGGCATTCCCGAGATCGTCACCGAAGAATCCGTATTTGAAAGCGGCGATGCCTTGCTGGATGAAATCAGGCATTTCATCAACTGCATCCAAACGGGCGATAATCCCCTGGTTTCTGGGGAAGCGGGACGTAGGGCGTTGGAAACGGCGATTAAAATTACGCAGTTATTGGGTGAAAAGTAAGTTTTGTAGGGCGGGTTAGCCGCGCAAACGCACTATTGCCAAAGCAATTGTCAGTGTTCATGCGCGGCGTAACCCGCCGAATAGGGTAACGGCGATATGGCGGATTACGACGCGCGGATAACCTTTACATCTATTTAATTCCAGTGGGTTGCGCGTCTAATCCGCCCTACGGCTCTGAATTGCCGATATCCTTGAATCATACCCTGGCCTTGCAAGATTTGCCTTGGTACCACAAAGACCCGTTTGACCGACTGCTGGTGGCACAAGCAATGGTCGCCCAGATTCCTTTGTTGAGTTCAGACGGACAGCTTTCAGCTTATGGGATTGAAAGGCTTTGGTAATTGAATTTATGTAGATACCGTCTTAAAACCCAAGTGTCAAGGCTTATTTTACTGCGAAAAGAGGATCAAAAGGTTCGCCTGATTTCAAGATAGCAAAGCTAAGATGAATGAGTTTACGCATAGCGGCGCAGGCGATAGCCTTACCATTCTTGCCATTG
>NZ_CBAROL010000039.1:0-18577 GCF_964779595.1 Methyloglobulus sp. | reverse complement strand
CTACAATGACGAGTACGGATAGCGGGGAGTTCAATCTACGAGACAGGCTTTAAGCCTAAGGATGGGTACGACTTCCCCGTTACCCTCCCGATGATCAACCGGGGATTCTGACCTTTTGAGAGCTCAGAATCAAGATATAAGGCTGGGTTAAGGTGCGAAACCCAGCAGTATAATTTGCGTTTTTGCTGGGTTTCCGCGAAGCTTCAACCCAGCCTACAGCTTATCCAAAATATGAAATAAGTTCCGTTTCAAGCCAATTTTTTATACTTCAACCGATGCGGGTTATCCGCATCACTACCTAAGCGGCGGTGGCGGTCGGCTTCGTAATCTTCGTAGTTGCCTTCAAACCACACCACGTTGCTGTCGCCTTCAAACGCGAGGATATGGGTGGCGATCCTGTCCAGAAACCAGCGGTCATGCGAGATAACGACGGCGCAGCCTGGGAAGGCGAGGATGGCATCTTCGAGGGCGCGTAAGGTTTCCACGTCCAGGTCGTTGGTAGGTTCGTCGAGCAGCAGGACGTTGCCGCCCGCTTTTAACAGTTTAGCCAGATGGACGCGGTTGCGTTCGCCACCGGATAAGTCGCCAATCCGTTTTTGTTGGTCGCCACCTTTAAAATTAAACCGACCCACGTAAGCCCTTGATGGCGTTTCATATTTTCCGACAGTAATCATATCCAAACCGTCGGCAATTTCTTCAAACACGGTTTTGTTGGCATCCATATCGTCACGGAGTTGGTCAACATAAGCCAGTTCGACGGTTTTTCCTAATGTTAACGTGCCGGAATCCGGTTGTTCAAAACCTGCCATCATGCGGAATAAGGTGGTTTTACCCGCGCCGTTAGGGCCGATAATGCCAACAATACCACCAGGCGGCAGTTTAAAACTCAAGTTATTGATAAGCAATCGGTCGCCAAAAGCTTTGCTGATGTTATCGGCTTCAATAACGACATCACCCAGACGAGGACCGGGTGGAATATAGATTTCCTGGGTTTCGTTACGTTTTTGCACATCGGTGGAAGACAATTCATCAAACCGCGCCAGACGGGCTTTGCTTTTGGCATGGCGACCTTTGGGATTTGAACGCACCCATTCCAATTCTGCTTTCATGGCTTTTTGGCGCGAAGATTCCTGTTTTTCTTCTTGTAACAAACGGTTACCCTTTTGTTCTAACCAACTGGAATAATTGCCTTCCCAGGGTATGCCAGAGCCTCGGTCGAGTTCCAGAATCCAGCCAGCGACATTATCCAGAAAGTATCGGTCATGGGTGACGGCAACGACTGTGCCAGGATAATCATGCAGAAAGCGTTCCAACCAAGCGACAGATTCGGCATCCAGATGGTTAGTAGGCTCATCCAGCAACAGCATGTCTGGATTGGACAGTAATAAGCGGCATAAGGCTACGCGGCGTTTTTCACCGCCCGATAACTTGGTTACATCGGCATCCCAATCCGGCAAGCGCAAAGCATCGGCAGCGATTTCCAGCTTGCGTTCCAGTTCCCACGCGCCTGCGGCTTCGATTTTTTCCTGTAAATCGGCTTGTTCTGTTAACAGCGCATCAAAGTCTGCATCAGGTTCAGCAAATGCGTTGTTGACTTCATTAAAGCGATCTAAAATGGCTTTGATTTCCGCTACAGCTTCTTCAACATTGCCGCGTACGGATTTATTGGGGTCAAGTTGCGGTTCTTGCGGTAGATAGCCGATGTTGATGCCTTTGAGCGGAATAGCTTCGCCTTCGATATCCTTGTCGATACCTGCCATGATTCTCAATAAGGTCGATTTACCTGAGCCATTTAAACCGAGTACGCCAATCTTTGCGCCAGGAAAGAATGATAAGTAAATGTCTTTGAGGATATATTTCTTGGGTGGCACAATTTTGCCGACCTTGATCATTGAAAATATATATTGCGCCATAATTAAAGGATATTTGCTAAGTAAATTAGGTTGTTAGAATCCAATCTTAAGGTATCTTGATGATACGCTAAAGATTTTGTAGCAGACTATATAGTAAACACTGTTGCCAAGGGAATTGGTTTTACACTATATGATACCTGTAGGGCTTCTTAGTGCAAATTAATTGAATGGAAGGCTTCCATCACCAATCTCGTTAGCGAGGAATAAGTAGGATTCACGATTAAAGCGTGTTATGTCGAGCGCAGCTTTTGCTACGTTTTGATGATGGCTAGCGAAAAAACAGCCAAAAACCTATCGAGACATTCAAATGTATCGACTACGATGCCGTTTTATCAGGAATACTGGATGTCCAACTAAATAAAAGTGTAAGCCAAATTCAGAATGCCAAGGTACTCGATTAAAATCGCTTTCCCTAGTAGCCTTTAAGCAAACGTACAAGCTAAAACAAAACTGGTTTCCAGTTAAGTTTTAACCGTCTCTATCAGTTTGATATAACACTCAAAAAACTTCACAACCCGCTTTCCACTCAAAAATCAGAAGATTTTTGAGTGCTTATAACCTAATGGTTAGGCAGGGGTGACGTTCTCAGCTTGTGGACCTTTTTGACCTTGGGTGACTTCCATCATCACTCTTTGGCCTTCTTTTAAAGTCTTGCGACCAGATCCATTTATCGCGCTATGGTGAACGAAAACATCTTTGCCGCCTTCCTGGGCAATAAATCCAAAGCCTTTTTCATCATTAAACCATTTAACGGTACCAACAACTTGATCTGCCATATCGAACTCATAATAGTAAAAACGCCAATCTCAGTTGGCTTAACAAAATCCAGCCAGTAACAAGCTGGTTCAACCTTTAACGCCGAGCAATGGTAGCACTAAAAAGATAACTAGGGCAAAACTTTTTGAGCAGTGATAGCAAGGATTTGAGAGCAGTCGTAGCGAGATAAAACCGAGAAAAAACAAATAGGAGCAGCCCAAAAAATTCCAAAACCCCTTGCTTCTTTTGGGTAAAAGACGCTACATAAGTAGCTAATACTTCCTCCAATAGGGATTTAGGATGCAGGGTAGTGCAAGAGAGAGGGTGAGGCTGTATTGCAACTAATTGATATTTATATTGAATATTTACATGATCCCGTTAAAGCTTATTCCCGCTTATCGGCTTTGACACTGGATTAAATCGATCAAACACTTCGTGCAGTAGCAGTGCGCTAAGAATTAACGCCGTTCCGATCAGCGTATCCTGAGTTAAAGACTCATGGTTGACGAGATGCCCTAATATTAATGCCATCACCGGAGTCATCAGCGAAATCAGTGCAACCCGCGTTGCCGATAAGTGCGTAAGTAGATAATAATACAGCGAAAAACCAATCGTCGTCGCAATCATCCCTAAATAAGCAATTGCCGCGATATTCACAGTGGAAAGCGTTGTAGGCCATTGCCCGTCAATCAAAGTCCAAGTGATTAGATACGCAGGCAGCGCCAAACCCAGTCCGCCTGCAACTTGTGCTAATGCAGGTAAACCAGCGTTAATGCGTTTGATCCACACCGCGCTACCGGAGTGCAATAAGGTTGATACAAATACTCCTGCAATGCCCAGAGCCGCGCTTTCCCCTAACCGTAATGCTGAACCAAACATGATATACAAACCGCAAACCCCTAAGCTATACGCGCATAATTTACTGAACGATAAATGCCGTTCCTTGAGCATAAGACTCGCCATTAATGCAGTCATCAAGGGCGCAAGACCGAATATGACTGAAATCCAGCCCGACGGGATGAACTGCGCCGACCAATACACGGCGATCATCGAGCCATAGATTTGCATCGCCGCTGCCAGATAAGTTAACCAGGCTTTACGGTGCCACGCCAATGACCGTCGTAACACCACCAGCGTAAGTAGTATACAAGCCATACCAATTGCCATGCGGCTAGTGACGGCAAACAAAAAGCCCGGGTCTTCGCCGCTCCATTTGATGGCAAGCGGTGTCGTCGCCCAGAGCAAGACCACGCTAATATAAGCTAAAATTATCCGCATAGGGTTAATGATTAGGGCAAAGTGACTACTGACCGGGTAATCCGGCGATAATTCAATGTGTTTGGGCTATATAGTAAACCAGATGCCCTATACCTTAAGTTCGGCATCATGAAGGTTTACATCCACCCATTACCGTCTTATCATTCATTTAAGGTACAAAAACAATCATTCAATAATAAACCTAAGGAGTTACGCCATGCACCTAACCGATCCTGAAGTCGATGCCGCTTGTCATTACATTCGCAGACACATGGAAATGCAGTCCTGGTGGCCGACTGCCCAGCCTGGAGAAGCAAAGCGCGAATTTGAATTGATGTGCGGTACGGCGTTGTCGTTAAATGTGTGGTGTGATCGGTGGTTGGATGAGGGGCAATGTAAGAAGTTGGAGAAGTCGGTTAGGGGGTAAGTATTCGTCTGTTTCCCTATTTGCTTTCCGAGCCGGACGGGGCATTTTGCCTAGTTCGCAGGGTTTACGTGTGGTTCAGGAATAACAAACGCAAACAAAACGTTCGGGACGGGGTAGCATACCCACGTCCAACGTTCGGTTTGTGTTCAGAAAAAAACTAAACGGCAGTATCAACAACTGAACTCATCGCTTTAGAATTCCTGCTATTCCGAAAAACCAACGGCTTTTCATCACTTGCTAAACTGGCAGTAGCCTTAGCCGAATCAACCGCTTGTTGAATAACCGCATGTTCCGGCGATTTGCTGCATACGGGATCGGCCATGTACATATCGCCCGTCAATAAATAAGCCTGACAGCGGCAACCACCGAAATCTTTTTCTTTTTCATCGCAATTACGGCAAGGTTCTTTCATCCACTCAAAGCCCCGGAAAAAGTTGAAGGCTTTGGATTCCTGCCAGATTTCCTGGATGCTGTAGTCATTCACATTAGGGCAGTCCAGCCCCGGCAAATCACGGGCGGAATGGCAGGGCAGGGCGACACCGTCGGGTGCGATGGTCAGGAACGTCGTCCCCCAGCCGTTCATGCAGGCTTTGGGGCGGTCTTCGTAGTAGTCCGGCACGACGTAGTAAATCTTCATCTTGCCAGCGACTTTTTCTTTAAACGCTTGGGCAATTTGTTCGGCTTGTTCGAATTGCTCTTTGGTGGGCAGCAATAAATCGCGATTGGTATGCGCCCACCCATAATATTGCGTGTTGGCGAGTTCAAGATAATCCGCGCCTAACTCCTCTGCCATTGCCAGAATTTGCGGCATTTGGTGAATATTTTCCCGATGGATAACCACGCACAACACCATCGGATATCCGTGTTTTTTCACCAGATGGGCGACTTCTTTCTTGTGGTGGAACGAGGCCGTACCGGCAATGTGGTCATTGAGTTCTTGGGTGCTGGCTTGGATGCTGACTTGGATATGATCAAGCCCCGCCTCTTTCAGTTGGATAATCTTTTCTTCGGTCAAGCCATAGCCGGAGGTAATCAGGTTGGAGTAATAGCCCAGTTCCCGTGCATGTTTGACTAGTTCGACCAAATCCTTGCGCGTCAACGGCTCACCGCCGGAAAAACCCAACTGCACCGCGCCCATCTTGCGGGCTTCGCCCAGCACCCGTTTCCAGTCATCCGTACTGAGTTCATTGGGATACTTGGCGTAATCCACTGGATTCGAGCAATACGGGCATTGCAATGGGCAGGCGTAAGTGAGTTCCGCCAGCAACCAGCGCGGTGGGGTGATATTAATGTTGGTTGATCCAGCCATTTTGTAATGCGACCTCAAGGAAAGCGGTAATGTCGTTGGTGAGACCCGTGGTGGAAAATTTTTGTTCAAGCTCGCTGACGATTTGCGCTAGATTGCGGATGCCGTCGCAACATTTTAGGATTTCCGCCGAACTTTGGTTAAGCTCCACCATGCCTTCAGGATAAAGAATGACGGTTTTCTGCTGGGCTTCTTCCCACTGTAAGCGGTGCAGCGGTGAAAAAAGGATGGGTTGGTCTGGGTTGATGGTCATTTTACGCTTTACTATTGGTGGGTTGCTCTCGAAACTGTGAAGGTATGATTATTGGAGTGCAAATCTAGATTTGCACTCCAAATTGTTCTATAAAATTCAGTACTATAAAAAATACGATTTTCAGTATTTTATTACAATAATTCTACAGTCTTTAAAGCATAACTGACTTACGGTTAAAATTTAGTAGGATCAATGTCCACCATGACCGCTTCCCGATGTGTTCACAACATCTTTTCGCTTTAGGATATAACCATCGGCACCATCTTCAGTGATCCGGTTGCCATCTTCATCCAACTTAATCAGCATGTCATCTTCGATCAAATACTGCTGCGTCGTGGTAGAACCTTTGCGCGGCGTTAAGACCAGCGTATTGCCGTTTTCGCCTAGGGTAAATTTGCCTTTTTCCACAATTTCCCGATCCGATTTACCGACATAGATGGAAATATAGACATAAGTATTGTTTTTATTTAAAGCGAGCGTTGTCCGAACACCCGTGCAATCAGAACAAGGAAAAAACCCAAGGTAAAGCCCCGACATATTGAGGGCTTTTTGTGCGTGTTGCCCATCCGCATTGCTGGCGGTTTCGGCAAAAACCGGGTTGCAACCGAGGTAAATTAAGGAAATCAGGAACAAAGCCGTAAAAAGTTTGATTTTTTGTTGGAATGTGTACATATTTTTTGCCCATATAAAAACGATATTTGGATGTAAGTTGAGATAAATTTGTTTATCCCAAGGCATGATTCTAGCATTGTTGTTGGGGTTCGTGCCTCACCACCAACCTACAAAATATCCAACATACGGGATTTGCGGATACCAAAAATCCGTAGAGTGCGTTTTACGCACCCATTTTAGGTACATGGAATGCACCCTGCACGACTTAAACCTATTTCCCAACATTAAAATAAGGCGGCATTTTGTTGATATACGCCATGTACATCACATCCGCCATTGTCCATAGGACATCCAATTTAAACTTTAAAATCCGCAACATGCGCTCCTGCTGTTCGCGGGTTTTGTACCAGTCCAGGGTGATCGCCAGGCCATGTTCGACATCGCGGCGGGCTTCGCTTAGGCGTTTGCGGAAGTAGGTGTAGCCTGCTTGATCGATCCAGGGGTAATGTTCCGGCCAGTTGGCTAGGCGTTGCTGGTGGATTTTCGGGGCGAACAGTTCGGTTAACGACGAACTGGCGGCTTCGTGCCATTCGGCTTGGCGGGCAAAATTGACGTAAGCATCGACGGCAAAACGTACGCCCGGTAATACATGCTGTTCGGAAACGATTTCGTCACGGCTTAAGCCGACTGCCATGCCCAATTGTATCCAAGCTTCAATGCCACCCGCTTCGCCCGGTTGACCGTCGTGGTCGATGATGCGTTGTAACCACTGCTGGCGGGTAATGCGGTCAGGGCAGTTGGCGAGGATGTTGGCATCTTTGCGCGGTATGCTGACTTGGTAATAATAGCGGTTGGCGACCCAGCCCTGGATTTGTTCCTTGGTGAGTTTCCCTTCATTCATCAGTGTGTGGTAAGGGTGATGGATGTGGTAATACTTTTCCATGCCGCGCAATTGGGCTTCGAATTCGGTGCGAGTCCAGGGTTTTTTATCGGGTTCGTTCATCAAAACACCACGTCTTCGTAAATGTCGTCAAGGGTTAAGGCGGTACGGTAATCGCCGCAGGTTATTTCTAAGGTTTGCCCAGATTCTAAAATGGCAGCCTGCCAAACACCTGCCGCGTCACGTTGGAAATAATCCACCTTTTTCTGCTGTGAATCGACCATGAGGTAGTACTTTAAGCTGGGTATTTGAGAATAAGCTTGCCATTTTTCATGGCGGTCGGTGCGTTCCGTGCTAGGCGATTGCACTTCGGCTATAAAACAAGGTTGTTCTTTGTAAAATTCGGCGTTGTCGCTTTTGTCACACACTAACATGACATCGGGGTAGTAATAATATCGCCCTTGTTCAATGCGGCATTTCATGTCGCTGGCAAATACCGCGCAGCCATTTGATTTACCTCGTGCGGCGGAGCGTAAATGGAAGAAAATATTGCCGACGATACGGTTATGTTTCTCCCCCGCGCCTGCCATCGCATAGCAATCGCCGTCCACATATTCGTTCTTTTGCTCGCTGAGGGCTTCCAGCGTCAAATAATCTTGTTCAGTTAAATGCAGTTTTTGCGGATAAGCGGACATTGCATAAACTCCTATAAATCAATCTCCATGCCATCATACGCCAGTTCAATCCCGGCTTGAAGCAGTTGCCGATGCGGTTCGGAATCTTCATCCAAGATCGGGTTGCTGTTGTTGATGTGGATCAGTATCTTACGTGCATTCGGCAGCTTATTGAGGATTTCAATCATTCCACCGTGACCGGATTGCGGTAAGTGTCCCATTTCTGCCGCTGTTTTCTTGCCTAATTGTTGGTCGATCATTTCATCTTCCGTCCAGAATGTGCCGTCCACCAATAAGCAATCAGCGGTTTGCATGGCGGTCATGGCATGTTCTTCAATTTCACCTAAACCGGGTGAATAAAATAGTTTTTTTCCGGTGGATATTTGCTCAATGACCACACCGATATTGTCGCCTTCATGCGGATCATGCCGATGTGGGGAGTAAGGCGGGGCTTTGCTTTTCAGGGCGCGAGTGTAGAAACGTAGGTCAGTTAAGGCCGGAATGGTGAAACTGCTGCCATCGACGGGAATCGGGTGGTGATTGACGGTGCAGTAATGCGCTAGCATGTTGAACACCGGAAAACCCGTGGTCAAATCCTGCTTGACCATCTCGGTGCAGTAAATATCCAGCGGTTTGCCTTCGCGCAGCATCAGCAAGCCCGTGGTGTGGTCGATCTGGCTATCCATTAGCAATACAGCTTTTATGCCAGTATCACGTAGGCCGTGCTTGGGTTGGATGGCGGGGAAGGCTTCCAGTTGGGCGCGGATGTCGGGTGAGGCATTGATAAGCAACCAATTTTCATTGTCGCTGCTGACGGAGATGGATGATTGGGTGCGGGTCTTGCCGTTCATTTCGCCTGAACGGATGCGTTTGCAGTTATTGCAATTACAATTCCACTGCGGAAAGCCGCCGCCTGCGCCTGAGCCTAGGATTTTGATCTTCATGGTTTTAAGAATTGATGCGTCCATTTACTGAATAATGGGGCTGAATGATAGAGCATTAGCTACATCTAGGCAAAAAAAAGGGGTTCTCAAAGAACCCCTTTTTAATCTGAACTAATTGTTTTTAACGGTTCATGATGTACATGGTGACTTCAAAACCGAAACGCAAGTCAGTGTAGCTTGGTGTTTCCCATTTCATTGCAAACCTCCAGAAGTTTTAAATTTTTTATTACGCTAGCTTGATCAAGAAAGCTAGCCGAAGTATACGACGAACAATTGTTTTTCGCAACTACGGAAATGCGACCCCATTTACGTATGAAAGTTGCTTGTTTTTTGATCTCGATTCAGCGGACGAGGACACTTTATTTTTTGTTAGAAAAGCGTATCATCAGATAACGCCTGACAATACTATCCATAACAATTCAAACAAGCAGGCGATAAGGAGACATCATGGGTGATGTGACAGAACTTTTTATAGCGATGATTTTTATCGGTGCAGTTGCTTTTGCGCCGCTGGGTTATTTCATTTACAAATTCACTCAAAAAGACGGCAAACCGTTTGGCGAGACTGAGCCGCATGGAGACAGCCCGTCTTTGGTCAACGATTTGGCTGAAAAGGTTATTGCTTTTGTGAAAAAGCAGCTTAATAAAAGCAAACCATCTTCTTGAAAATCTAAAGAGACCACTAAAGATTCCCTCTCTGGGCTTATGTATCTACACAGGTATCTGCCCCTTCTCCTTCGAGGGAGAAGGTTGGGATGAGAGGGATATTAAACAGTTAATCTCAATCTCCTCACCCCAACCCTCTCCAGCAGGAGAGGGAGACGGCGCGGATTTCCTGCCCACTGCCGCACTTCCTCCATCCCTGGAGGGCGAAAGCGATTTTTGAGTTTTCAAAGACTCCCGCTGTGCCTTACCGATTGCCGCACGTTGGGCAACCTGGATTTTTTTTGAAGCGCATGGTTTTGATGTTCATCGTTAAGCCATCAAGCAACAATAATTTTCCAGTCAAAGTTTCACCGACGTTGATGATGAGCTTCATGGCTTCCAATGCTTGGATACTGCCCACAATGCCCGTTATGGGCGCGATAACGCCATTGGTCGCGCAGTTCTGCATGTCCTCGCCTTCATTTTTGTACAGACAGTTGTAGCAAGGGCTATCGTTAAGACTGAGTGTAAAGACGGATACCTGCCCTTCAAATCGGATTGCCGCGCCAGAAACCAAGGTTTTTTGAAAAGTAACACAAGCCTTATTAATGGCAAACCGCGTCGCAAAATTATCGCTGCAATCCAAAACCACGTCCGCTTTTTTGACTTCTTCATCCAGTTGTTCACCCTGTAATCGTTGCTTGACCGCCGTTACCTGCACATCGGGATTCAATTGCTTAAGCGTGTTGTGGGTTGAAATTACCTTATCCATCCCCACATCATCGGTGTGATGAGCAATCTGTCTTTGCAGATTGGAAAAATCAACCGTGTCATCATCATAAATGGTGATGCTGCCGACCCCCCCAGCAGCGAGGTACATCGCCGCAGGTGAACCCAAGCCGCCAGCACCCACAATGAGAACACGGGCAGCGAGCAGTTTATGTTGTCCGGCCATATCGCATTGGGGCAGCATGATTTGGCGGCTATAACGTAGCAGTTGGTTGTCGTTCATTAAGCTGCAATTGATGTCGATAAAGCGTGTCATGATGCCAAAGAACTTGACAGACTGCAAAAGCTGATTATTATTAGCACTCAGGACTAGCGAGTGCTAATAACGCACAAACCCTTTATTTAACCCTTAGGAGATATTATGAATATACGTCCGTTACACGACAGAGTCATCGTCAAACGCCTTGAAGAAGAAACAAAAACTGCGGGTGGCATCGTTCTGCCAGGTTCTGCGGCAGAAAAACCCAGCCAAGGTATGGTTTTGGCAATTGGCGGCGGCAAACAACTGGATAACGGCCAAGTCCGCGCTTTGGAAGTCAAAGTTGGCGACAAGGTGTTGTTTGGCAAATATGCCGGTAACGAAGTAAAAGTCGATGGTGAAGACCTTATCGTTATGCGCGAAGAAGACATCATGGGCGTTGTAGGCTAATCGCTCGCTTCCCTCTTTTTCAAAGAGGGGAACAAACTATCACACAACAAACGAATTAGGAATAAAACATGGCAGCAAAAGACGTATTATTTGGCGATGACGCACGTACCCGTATGGCGCGTGGCGTTAATATTCTGGCAAACGCAGTAAAAGTAACTTTGGGCCCTAAAGGCCGTAACGCGATTCTGGACAAAAGCTACGGCGCACCAACTATCACTAAAGATGGTGTATCGGTAGCCAAAGAAATCGAATTGAAAGACAAATTCGAAAACATGGGCGCACAGATGGTTAAGGAAGTGGCTTCCCATACGTCTGATGTCGCTGGTGACGGTACAACTACTGCAACTGTATTGGCGCAATCTATCGTCAACGAAGGCTTAAAAGCCGTTGCCGCTGGCATGAATCCAATGGATTTGAAACGCGGTATTGATTTGGCAGTGACCAAAGCTGTTGAAGCCATCGTGGCTTCTGCTGCGCCTTGTGCAGACAACAAAGCCATCGCGCAAGTCGGTACCATCTCCGCTAACTCTGATGAATCAGTCGGTAAAATCATTGCCGAAGCCATGGAAAAAGTCGGCAAAGAAGGCGTTATCACTGTTGAAGAAGGTTCAGGTTTAGATAACGAGCTAGACGTAGTTGAAGGGATGCAGTTTGACCGTGGCTATTTGTCACCTTACTTCATCAACAAGCAAGAAAACATGAGCGTTGAGTTGGATGATCCACTGATCTTGATTTACGAAAAGAAAATCTCCAACATTCGCGAAATGTTGCCAATCCTGGAAGCCGTTGCTAAATCAGGCCGTCCATTATTGATCGTTGCGGAAGATGTTGAAGGCGAAGCCTTGGCAACTCTGGTTGTCAATACCATCCGTGGCATCGTTAAAGTTGCAGCCGTTAAAGCGCCTGGTTTCGGCGACCGCCGTAAAGCCATGTTGGAAGACATTGCTGTACTGACTGGCGGTACTGTGATTGCTGAAGAAGTCGGTTTGAGCTTAGAAAAAGCGGAATTGAGCCAATTAGGTACAGCGAAACGTGTACAAATCACCAAAGAAAACACCACCATCATTGATGGTGCGGGTTCTGAAGAGCAAATCAAAGGCCGCGTAAACCAAATCCGCGCACAAGCCGAAGATGCAACTTCCGATTACGACAAAGAAAAATTGCAAGAACGTCTGGCTAAATTGGCCGGTGGTGTTGCGGTAATCAAAGTTGGTGCAGCAACCGAAATCGAAATGAAAGAAAAGAAAGCCCGCGTAGAAGATGCGCTGCATTCAACACGCGCTGCGGTTGAAGAAGGCGTTGTTGCTGGTGGTGGTACTGCTTTGGTTCGCGCTTTGTCTGCACTGAAAGGCCTTGAAGGTATCAACCACGACCAAACCGTTGGTGTCAACATCCTGCGTCGCGCAATGGAAGAGCCATTGCGCCAAATCGTTGCCAACGCAGGTGATGAACCTTCAGTTGTGTTCAACGAAGTGCAAAAAGGCACAGGCAACTTCGGCTACAATGCAGCAACTGGCGTTTACGGTGACATGATCGAAATGGGTATCCTAGATCCTGCTAAAGTGACACGCACTGCACTGCAAAATGCAGCTTCTGTTGCTGGCTTAATGCTGACTACCGAAGTTATGATTGCTGATGCACCTAGCGATGATAAAGGCGGTCATGGTGGCGGTATGCCAGATATGGGCGGCATGGGTGGTATGGGCGGCATGATGTAATCTTGCTGCTTTTATAGCTTCGTTGCTGTAAAAACGATAGCCCGGCTGTTTATATTAACAGTCGGGCTTTTTTATGCCTGTCGAAACAGATTCGCTTAAGGGCAGGTGTACGGATAAAATAAGCCTATTGGATTAATAGGCACTTCAATCATCTCATGAAATATTGCGTTTTATTGCTTGGATTTCACCTAATAGCTTTTAACAGTTTTGCATCAGATAAAACGACGATTCGAATCGGCGTTCAAGCCACGGGTACTTTGGCTTGGGAGTTATCTTTTTTAGCGGCTGACAGCAAAGCAAAAGCCCTTGATTTCACAATAGAAACACATCCTGTTACCACATCAGAAGCAGGAAAAATCGCTTTGCAATCCGGCGCGGTTGACATCATCGTTTCCGACTGGATTTGGGTTTCTAGGCTGAGATCAGACGGTGCTGATTTCACGTTTTATCCATATTCAACGACATCTGGCACTTTAATGGTGCCGGAAAAAAGTCCCATTTATGCTATCAAAGACCTCAAAGGTATGCGGCTAGGAATTGCTGGCGGTGAGCTAGATAAAAATTGGTTATTGTTACAGGCACTGGCTCAAAGAGAACAACTGGATTTGAATGCTTCGGTAGAAAAAATCTTTGGCGCACCGCCGCTAATTAATGAGCAGCTTAAACAAGGGCGCGTTGATGCCGCGCTCAATTATTGGCATTTCGGCGCGAAACTGGAAGCGCAGGGTTATCGTCAGGTCATTGATGGCAAAGGCATATTAAAAGGCTTAGGCATTCAAGAAAATGTTCCTGCATTGGGTTACGTGTTTAAACAAAGTTGGGCGGACGGTCATAAATCTGCTCTGAACGCATTTATTGCAGCCAGTAAAAATGCCAAACAGTTGTTATGCACTTCGGAATCCGATTGGAAAAAAATAATCCCCTTAACCCAAGTCGATGATGCCGCCACCCAAACCAAACTACGTCAGCGTTATTGTGAAGGTGAAATCACCCAATGGGGTAAACCTGAACAGCAAGCAGCGGAACAGATTTACACCCTACTACGGAAAGTAAGTAATAATCAACTAACCGGAAAATCAGAACACTTACAAGCAGGGACATTTTGGTCACAAGATTAATATCGTGTTGATTAAGTTTAGAAAATTTTTGCCAGTTCTATCTTTGCTGGCCTTAGTGTTGGTATGGCAAGTGCTGGCTACCTGCCTCAACAGCAATAACTTACCTATTCCCCTCGTTGTAGGCAACGTTTTATGGCAAGGCTGCTTAAGTGGGCAAATTCCCTATCATCTGGGAATCACATTACTTAGGCTGGTTGTCAGCTTTAGTATTGCGATGCTGCTGGGTTGTGGCATAGGCGTTGTTCTTGGGCGCAACAAGAAACTGGATGCTTTCTTCGACAATTGGCTAGTGATTTTCCTGAATATTCCCGCATTAGTTACCATTATTTTATGCTACGTCTGGTTTGGGTTGACCGAAGTGGCGGCGATTTTGGCGGTCGTCATCAATAAGTTGCCCAACGTGATCGTCACCATCAGGGAAGGCGCACGGGCTTTGGATCAGGACTTACTGGAAATGGCGAGGTGTTATCGCTTGGGCAGGAAAAAGACCTTGCTACACGTCGTCTGGCCGCAATTGTACCCTTATGTGATGGGTGCAACCCGTACGGGGCTGGCGTTGGTCTGGAAAATCATCTTGGTTGTTGAGTTGTTGGGACGAAGTAATGGCGTAGGCTTTCAATTGTATTCATTTTTTCAGCTCTTTGATGTTGCCAATCTTCTGGCTTATACCATTGCCTTTGTTGCCATTATTCAATTGCTGGAGCTGATGGTTTTAAAACCTTTGGATACCAAGGCACAACGCTGGCGGCGTTAATTGACAATGATAGCAATCAATATTAAAAGCAAAACCTATCCAGCTAAAGGTCGCGCCGGACAGCATTTAGCGATAGCTGATTTTAAATTAGCTATCAATGCTAATGAATTTGTGTGTTTAGTTGGACCGTCTGGCTGTGGTAAAACCACCTTATTGAATATTGTCGCTGATCTTGATCGTGATTATGACGGGGAAATCAAAGTAGGACAGGTGCAAACCCAGTCAAAAATTGGCTATGTCTTTCAAAATCCACGGCTTTTACCTTGGCGTACCGTCAGGGAAAATATAGAGTTGGCAATCGAGGACAACCCATCTGCGGAAAATATGGATACGTTGCTGGACGTGATGCAACTTAGCCAGTTCCAACACGTCTACCCTGAACGGCTTTCCCTGGGCATGAGCCGACGGGTGGCGATTATCCGTGCATTCGCAATCAACCCTAACGTACTGTTAATGGACGAGCCTTTCGTCTCCTTGGATGCAGCCACTGCCAGGCAGATCAGGACGCTAACGGTTAAATTGTGGCAACAACGTCCGCATACCGTGTTGTTTGTCACCCATGATTTGCGCGAGGCTATTACGCTTGCCGACCGGATTGTGTTTCTGTCTTCCGCACCAATGCAAGTCGTTAGAGAAATCAAGGTGCCGATTGCTAGGCATGAACGCGATAATGAACAGGTCATCGAAGCATTCAGACAACAACTTCTACATGTCCAACACAGCACTACTTAATCGGTATACCTTAAAAGCTTAAAGCACAAAAACTTACTTCAATCCGCTAAAAGTATCGTTAATTTTAACAACCAAACTCTCCACACCTTTACGGGTCAGCTTTTTTTCGCCGCCTTTTACTTCGGACAGATAATCTGCAATCAGACGCTGTTGTTTAACATCAATTAAATGTGCCATCAAGTACACAAACAAGAAGCTGGGCTTATGTAACCTACCTACAAGCACATAATCAGCGTTATATTGTTGTGCCAGTTGCGCGGCAATATCATGGTGATCGAACAAATAACCGAACCCTGCGGTGGCCTGTATTTGTGCGGCTATAGGAATCGACACAATCGCGTAACCCACTTTTTGTAATTCTTTTTCTAACATTGGCTTAACTGAAGCCGTGCGTTCCACTTCTTGTGGAACACCTGGCTTAAGCGTGAGATCTCTCAGCTCAAAATCAAGAACAGCTATACTGGGCTGTGCTATTGCATAGCTGGATAATAAGCAAAACAGCAGTATTATCAATAAGGTGGTTAACTGATTCATCTGCATGCTGTTAGCTGTAGAATGCTTATTTAATAGCTAAAAGCGGATCATCCTGATTAACAAAATCCTGGGCAATAAAGTATTTCTTAAAATACGGCATAAAACTGCCAGTAATCGGGATGGAGAAAAAACAATACATGGCGGCGGCTTCACCCGTGGTAACGCCGAAAATCCATTGCGGCATAAATAAGGTTAAGATTGCCATGATGAAGTGGTAACTTGCCATCTTCTGGTTGTTCTTCCAGAGGAAGCCGCTTAACGCCAAGCCGAACAGTGAGCCATGCGTCACAAACAATCCGAATGCACTCGAAATGGAATAACCGATATGGTACTTACCCATATATAGGCAGGAAATCATTTTGCCGATGAAATTGGGCATGACATCGAAGATCTGCCACTCATTAGGTAAGAAGCTGCAAATCAGGAACATAGTGCTGAGAGTAGCACCTATCATTGTCGCTTTAAGCAAAGCCGTTTTGTCTGTCGAATAGGTTGCAAGTGCAGGCATAATGGCGAAGGCTTGTAAGCTGATGTGATACGTTGACAGCTCGCTTAAAAAGTAATTGGTTCCATATCCGCATTGGTCGGCAACCGGATAAGCAAAATACTGGATGATTTCCATTAAGGAAAAGTGAAATATGGCATACGATCTCGCAGCCCTTACCCAGAAGGTTTCATCTTTATCGAGGAAGGTTACGCTGGCAGCAGCAAATCCGACCACACCCATACCGAGCGACATATTGGCACTAAAACACATAGTTAATCCGTTATACTTAATTTAAGTTAAAATTACAAAACCGAAATTTTAACAAAATTAGCCTTTATTTGTGTTTTTTTGAAAGAAACAATACACCTTGACGATAATTCTGCACGAACCGTTCGTGGAATAGGGACGAACCCCAGCGAAAAGCTGGAATTCATAGTAGGTTTCACAAGCCTACCACTGGCTTATCTACATATAAACGTATGGTTATTTGTATGGCTATCTGTTAGTCTTAGCTAATGGCAAAAACAAGATTCGAGTGGGATGCAGAAAAGGATGGGCTAAATTTTGAAAAACATGGGGTTTCATTCGCGGTTGCCCAATATGCCTTTGCCGACCCACAGCGTATTATTGCCAAAGACGAATCCCATAGCCAAACCGAAGAACGGTTTTATTGTTTTGGTGAGGTAAATGGTGGGATTTTAACGATACGGTTTACTTATCGTTCCTCAGTTATACGAATTATTGGCGCTGGTTACTGGCGCAAAGGAAAGGCAATTTATGAGCGCGAAAATCAAATACACCAATGAACCCTTGGGCGACGTTAAGGTAATCACCGATTTCTTGCCTTCACCCGCCGAACTGGCGTTTAATGAAGAAGGCGTTAAGGTTACGCTTGCGTTGAGCAAAAAGAGCATTGATTTTTTTAAGGCTGAGGCAGCCAAAAACCATACGCAGTATCAACGTATGATTCGCCGTTTACTTGATGCTTATGTTGAATCGCACAATTCTAATGCAATGATTAAGTAGATTTAGCGAGTAGGATGTGGTGAGGTACGAACCGCATCGTTCGAGGGAATAAACACGAATTAATCATGACAGATTACCGCCGCTTCCATCATCCAGGTGCTACATGGTTTTTTACCGTAAATTTGGCGGAACGTCGGGGCAATAGGCTGTTGGTTGAGCGCATAAATATTCTTCGGGAAGCATTTGTACACGTAAAGAAAAACCATCCTTTTGTTATAGAAGCCATTGTCGTATTGCCCGAACACCTGCATTGCATTTTGTCGTTGCCGATGGGGGATTCAGATTTTTCAACCCGTTGGGGTTTGATTAAGGCGCATTTTTCCAGGAATATTCAGAAAGACGAGCGGATTTCCGAAAGCCGGAACAAACGCGGCGAAAGGGGCTTATGGCAACGAAGGTTTTGGGAACATCTCATCCGTGATGAAACGGATTATCAGCGACATGTTGATTATATCCATTGGAATCCGGTGAAGCACGGTTGGGTGCGAACTGTTAAAGAGTGGCCGCATTCAAGTTTCCATGATTACGTAAGGCGTGGCGTTTACCATGATAATTGGGGCGGTGATGCTGAGTTATCAGATTTTGATGCGGGTGAATGACGCGAATGATGCGGTTCGTACCTCACCACATCCTACGATAGCGCACGTTATGGGTTCAAACAAAACAAAGCCTTGCTAGAAAGCATCCCCGGCGTAGGCAAAGTGATTGCCACTCGGATGTTGATGGTGATCGGCAGCCGCCCATTCGACAGTGCCAGCCAGTGCGCCGCCTATTTGGGGTTGATCCCAGTACAGCACGAATCCGGCAGCAGTGTCAGGGGGCGCCCCAAGCTGTCCAAGGCCGGAAACCCGACCATCCGCGCCAAACTGTACATGGCGGCGGTCGTGGCGACCACTTACAATCCCGACATCAAAGCCCAATACCTGCGCCTGACTAAGGGCGGCAAAAGCAAGATGTCCGCGTTAGGCGCGGCGATGAGAAAACTGGTACAGATTTGTTTTGGTGTCTTGAAACACCAACAACCCTATCAACCTCAAGTGGCAATTTGACCACTTGCGATTGGTATGGAGAGATGGTATCTACGATAGCGCACGTTACGGGTT